>NZ_DAIEII010000075.1:0-36913 GCF_027352875.1 Gryllotalpicola sp. | reverse complement strand
GCTGGGGCGCCTGGACTCGAACCAAGAACAAAAGAATCAGAATCTTCCGTGTTGCCAATTACACCACGCCCCAACGTGGCGGCCCGAGGGCCGAAAAACGATGTTACCGCATCGGCTTCACGCCCTGGAAACCGCGCCGCGGCCGAGACCACGACTCAGCCGAACCGTTCACGAAGCCGGGCGATCCGTGCCAGCGTCTCGTCGCGACCGAGGATCTCGAGCGACTCGAAGAGCGGCGGCGATACCCGGCGGCCGGATGCCGCGACCCGGAGCGGCCCGAACGCCACGCGCGGCTTGAGGCCGAGCCCGCCGTCGACGAGCGCCTCGCGCAGCACGACCTCGATGCCGGAGGCGTCCCACGACGACACCGCGGCGAGTGCCGTCGATGCCGCGGCCAGGACCGCGCCCGACTGATCGTCGAGCGTCGCGAGCGCGTCATCGTCGTAGCCGAGCGAGGCGGCATCCGTGAACAGGAAGCCGATCATGCCCGCGACCTCGCCGAGGAGCTGGACGCGCCCCTGCACGAGCGACGCCGCCGCGTTCAGCACCGCCAGCTGGGCCGGTGACGGCGGGTCGGCGAACACGCCGGCCTTCTCGAGATACGGCTCGGATCGCAGCGCGAAGTCCTCGACGTCGAGTTCGCGGATGTGCGCGGCGTTGATCGCCTCCGCCTTCTTGAGGTCGAAGCGCGCCGGGTTCGGGTTGACGTCCTTGATGTCGAATCTCTCGACCATCTCCGCCATCGAGAACACGTCGCGGTCGGCGGAGTAGCCCCAGCCCAGCAGCGCGAGGTAGTTGTCGAGGCCCTCGGGGATGAATCCGCGGTCCCGGTGGTGAAAGAGGTTGGACTCGGGGTCGCGCTTCGAGAGCTTCTTGTTGCCCTCCCCCATGACGTACGGCAGATGGCCGAAGCGCGGCACGAACGTGGTGATGCCCAGGTCGATGAGCGCCAGATAGAGCGGGATCTGCCGCGCGGTCGAGGGCAGGATGTCCTCGCCGCGCAGCACGTGCGTGATCTGCATGATCGCATCGTCGACGGGGTTGACGAGCGTGTAGAGCGGGTGGCCGTTGGGGCGCACGATGACGAAATCGCTGAACGAGCCCGCCGGGAACGTGATCTCGCCGCGGATGAGGTCGTCGAAGGCGATGTCGTGGTCGGGCACCTTCAGTCGGATGGCCGGCAGACGGCCCTCCGCACGGAACGCCGCCTTCTGCGCGTCGGTCAGCGCACGGTCGAAGTTGTCGTAGCCCGACTGCTTCGGCCGGCCGGCGGCCTCGTTGCGGGCGTCGATCTCCTCGGGCGTCGAGAAGGACTCGTAGGCGTGGCCCGCCTCGACGAGCTTGGCGACGACGTCGCGGTAGATGCCGTAGCGCTGCGACTGCCGGTAGGGCTCGTGCGGGCCGCCGACGTTCACACCCTCGTCCCAGGTGATGCCGAGCCAGTTCAATCCGTCGAGGATCTGCTCGAAGCTCTCCTCGCTGTCGCGCGCGGCATCGGTGTCCTCGATGCGCAAGACGAGCTTTCCGCCGGTGTGGCGTGCGTAGGCCCAGTTGAACAGGGCGGTGCGCATGAGGCCGACGTGCGGCGTCCCCGTCGGCGACGGGCAGAAGCGGACGCGCACCTCCGTGGCCGTCGCGGTGGTGAACGGGATGCTCGGCATAGGCCTTCCAGTCTACCGGCGGTCGATAGGCTGGTCCGGATGCTCCCCATGGCTTTCGAGATCATCGCCTTCGCCGTCATCGTCCTCGTGCTGGTCGGCGATCTCGTGCTCGCCTACCGCCGCCCGCACATCCCGAGCTCCCGGGAGTCGGCGCTGTGGATCGGCTTCTACGTGGCTCTCGCGCTGGTCTTCGCCGTGGTGCTCTTCGTCGTCGGAGGCGGGGCCCCCGCCGGTCAGTTCATCGCGGGCTGGCTCACCGAGTACTCGCTCTCGGTCGACAACCTCTTCGTCTTCCTGCTCATCATGGGCCGCTTCAGCGTGCCGAGGCAGTACCAGCAGGAGATCCTCATGGGCGGCATCATCATCGCCCTCGTGCTGCGGGGCATCTTCATCCTCATCGGTGCCGGCCTCATCGCGAGCTTCAGCTGGATCTTCTACCTCTTCGGGGCGTTCCTCATCTACACCGCCTTCCGCCAGGCGTTCGGCGGCGAGCAATCCGCGGAGCAGAGCGAAGGTCGTTTCATCGGCTGGCTGCGCACGCGCGTGCGCATCAGCGACGAGTTCGATGGCGCGAAGCTGCGGACGGTGGTCGACGGGCAACGCATGCTCACCCCTGTCATCCTCGTGCTCATCACCCTCGGCACGACCGACCTGCTCTTCGCGCTCGACTCGATTCCGGCGATCTTCGGCGTGACGACGAACTCGTTCCTCGTCTTCACCGCGAACGTCTTCGCCCTCATGGGGCTGCGCCAGCTCTACTTCCTGCTCGGCAACCTCGTCGAGAAGCTCGTCTACCTGACGTACGGGATCGCGACGATCCTCGCCTTCATCGGCATCAAGCTCATCCTCGAGGCGATGCACGGGAACGAACTGCCCTTCGTCAACGGCGGCCACGGCATCGAGTGGGCGCCCGAGATCCCCACGTGGCTCTCGCTCGTCGTCATCATGGCCTGCATGGCGATCGCGGTGGCGGCGTCCTTGCTCAGGATTCGCGCCGATTCTCGACCGGGCGCAACCCGAAGCGATCACCGTCCAGTGAGCTAGCCGCCGAGAGCACGGCCTTGACCGCCGGCACGCGTTCGGCGCCGAATCCGGTGACGATGTGGATGCTCCGGTGGTCGCCGCGGGCCGTGGGGCGCAGGGCGACCCCGCCGGGCACCTTGACCGAGTCGAGGGCGAGCTGCGGCACCAGGGCGACACCGATTCCCGCCGCCACCATGCCGAGCACCGCGCCGAAGTTGTCCGTCTCGTACGCGATGCTCGGGGCGAATCCGGCGGCCTCGGCGACCTCGAGCAGGTGACCGCGGCAGCGCGGGCAGCCGGCGATCCACGTCTCGCCCCTGAGGGATTCCATCGAAACCCGCTCCTCCTGCGCCGCCGGGTGCGTGGCGGGCAGCGCCAGTAGCATCTCGTCGGCCCACAGCGTCGTGACAGTGAGCCCCTGGGCGCTGTCGAGGTGGGGATCGTCCCGGTCGCCCGGGTACGAGAAGGTGATGGCCACATCCGCGACGCCGGAGCGCACCGCGTCGACCGCCTCGGGGGGCTCGTCCTCGTGGTAGCTCACGGCGATTCCACCGTGCTCGCGGCCGAGTTCGGCGAGCAGACTCGGCACGATGCTCGAGGACGCCGTCGGGAAGCCGATGACGCGGGCGCGGCCGCTGTGCAGCCCCATGAGGTCGGCGAGGGCGCCGGCTGCCGCGTCGAACGCCGTCGTGACCGCGCGGCCGTGGAGGGCGAGCACCTCGCCGGCCTCGGTGAGGCGGATGCCGCGGCCGATGCGCGTGGTCAGCGCGAGCCCGAGGCGTTCCTCGGCGCGGCGCAGATGCTGGCTCAGCGCGGGCTGGCTGTACCCGAGCGCCTGCGCGGCCGCGGTGATCGAGCCGTGCTCGGCGACCGCGGCGAGGATGCGCATCGTGTGCGCATCGATCTCAGGCAGCAGATCGGTGCGGGAGGAGACCAGGGTCATGCGGACAACAATAATGATTCGTCATGTGATCCATCCATTACCTGTTCTTGTGTGATGGATGCAGCCCGCGTCGACATCGACGTTCGCACCCTCAAGCCCTCGCCGACAGGGCCGGAACGTCGATCTCGGCGCTACGCGGCGACGACCGGGTTGCGCAGGATGCCGATGCCCTCGATCTCAACCTCGACGATGTCGCCCGGCTCGATGCGGCCGACGCCCGCAGGCGTGCCGGTGAGGATGACGTCGCCGGGCAGCAGCGTCATCGCCGCCGAGATGAACTCGATGAGCATCGGAATCGGGTGGACGAGCAGAGCCGTGTTCGAGTTCTGCCTCACCGCGCCGCCGAGACGCGTCTGGATCCCGAGCTTCGACGCGTCGATCTCGGTCTCGATGACCGGTCCGAGCGGGCACGACGTGTCGAAGCCCTTCGCGCGACCCCACTGGCCGTCCGACTTCTGCCAGTCGCGCTGGCTGACGTCGTTGGCCGCCGTGTAGCCGAAGACGTAGTCGAGGGCATTCGCGGCCGTCACCCTCTTGGCGACGCGCCCGATGACGACGGCGAGCTCACCTTCGTAGTCGACGTTGCCGCCCGGGTGCGCGATCGGCTCGTTGGGGCCGATGACGGCGGTGTTGGGCTTGAGGAACAGCATGGGCTCCTCGGGGACCGCATTCCCGAACTCGGCGGCGTGCTCGCGGTAGTTGCGGCCCACGGCGACGATCTTCGAGCGCGGGATGACAGGGGCGAGCAGCGTCACCGCCGCGATCCCCACCCGCTCACCGGTCGTCTCGTAGCCGGCGAAGAGCGGGTCGCCCTTGAGAATGACCCACTCCTGAGCGTCCGCGTCCAGGATGCCGAACGAGATGACCCCGTCGCGGCCGAAACGGCCGATCTTCACGCTCAGGCGTCCAGGCGGGTCAGCCAGCCGAAGCGGTCCTCGACCCGACCGTACTGGATGTCGGTGAGCTCCTTGCGCAGACTCATGGTGAGCGCGCCGGCGGGCGCATCCGGGTCGCCGATGGAGAAGCCGCGCGACTTCAGCTGCGCGATCGGGGTGACCACGGCGGCGGTGCCGCACGCGAATGCCTCGACGATGTCTCCGGATGCCGCCCTATCGCGCCACTCGTCGATCGAGATCTGGCGGCGCTCCACCGTGTGGCCCCGCGCCTCAGCGAGCTCGAGGAGCGAATCGCGCGTGACGCCCTCGAGGATGCTCGGCGAATCGGGGGTGATGAGCGTGCCGTCCTTCGTGACGAGGACGATGTTCATGCCGCCGAGCTCTTCGAGATACGTGTTCTCGACGGAATCCAGGAAGAGCACTTGATCGCAGCCTTCGGCGTACGCCTCCTGCTGCGGCAGCAGGCTCGCGGCATAGTTTCCGCCGGTCTTCGCCGCGCCCGTGCCGCCGAAGCCGGCACGGCCGTACTCGGTGGACAGCCAGATCTTCACCGGCTTCACGCCGCCCTTGAAATAGGCGCCGGCGGGCGAGGCGATGACGAAGTAGTAGACCTTCTTGGCGGCACGCACGCCGAGAAAGGCCTCGGCGGCGAACATGAAGGGGCGAAGGTACAGGCAGGTCTCATCGGCGGCCGGCACCCACGCGCCGTCAAGGGCGACGAGCTGCTTGAGCGACTCGATGAAAAGGCCGGTCGGCAGTTCGGGCAGCGCCAGGCGGCGGGCCGAGCGCTGGAAGCGCTCGGCGTTCTTGTCGGGCCGGAAGGTCCAGACGGAGCCGTCGGCGTGGCGGTATGCCTTGAGGCCCTCGAAGATCTCCTGGCCATAGTGCAGGGCGGCCGCGGCGGGGTCGAGCGCGATCTTGCCGTAGGGCTCGACCGCGGCCCGGTGCCAGCCGCCGCGCTCGCTCCAATGGATCTGGACCATGTGGTCGGTGAAGTACTGGCCGAAGCCGGGGTTCGCGAGGATCTCCTCGCGATCGGCGTCGCTCCGGGGGTTCGGGTTGCGCGTTACCGCGAACTGCAGGGGGCTCACATCGGTGAGGGAGAGCGAGAGCGTCATTTCTGTCCTTTCACCCGCACGGCGATCGCATCGCCGATCTCGACGGTCGATCGTGGAGCGGATCCGCGTTCGGAGAGGTCGGCGACCACGGCCTCGTCGATCCTGGTGGCGGCGTCCGCGAGACCGAGATGGTCGAGCAGGAGCGCCACCGACAGGATCGCGGCGGTGGGGTCGGCCTTCTGCTGGCCTGCGATGTCGGGCGCCGATCCGTGAACGGGCTCGAACATGCTGGGGAAGGTGCCGTCCGGGTTGATGTTGCCCGAGGCCGCCAGTCCGATGCCGCCGGTGATCGCAGCGGCCAGGTCGGTGAGGATGTCGCCGAAGAGGTTGTCGGTGACGATGACGTCGAATCTAGCAGGGTCGGTCACGAAGTAGATCGTCGCGGCGTCGACGTGCAGGTAGTCGACCGCCACCGAGGGGTACTCGGCCGAGACCTCGTCGACGAGTCGCTTCCAGAGCGCGCCAGCGTTGACGAGCACATTGGTCTTCGCCACCCAGGTGAGCCTGCCGCGCCGCCTCGACGCAAGGTCGAAGGCGTAGCGCACCACCCGCTCCACCCCGTAGGCGGTGTTGACGCTGAGCTCATTGGCGATCTCGTGCGGCGTACCGGGGCGCAGGACGCCGCCGTTGCCTGCGTAGAGGCCCTCGGTGCCCTCGCGCACGACGACGAAGTCGATCGCACCGGGGTTCGCGAGCGGGCTCGTCACGTTCGGGAAGAGCGTGCTCGGGCGCAGGTTCACATAGTGGTCGAGCTCGAAGCGCAGCTTCAGCAGGAGGCCGCGCTCGATGTTCGCATCCTTGAGGCGGGGGTCGCCGGGCACGCCGCCGACGGCGCCAAGCAGGATGGCATCCGCCTTCTTGATCTCGGCGAACTCGGCATCCGGCAGCACCTCGCCGTCCTCGAGGTAGCGGGCGGCGCCGAGGCGGTACATGGTGGGCTCGAAGGTGACGTCGCCGCCGGCGGTCGCCGCGGCGAGGACCTTGAGTCCCTCGGCGACGACTTCCGGGCCGATGCCGTCACCGGGGATCACGGCGAGGGAGACGGTGCGGGGCATGGTTCCAGCCTACCGACGGCGTCAGAGGCGGACGGTGCCGCCCGCCTCGAGCCAGGCGTGTGCCGAGCCGAGGGTGGGATGCCCCGCGAACGGATTGCCGCGCAGGCCCGCGCGTCTGAAGACGTCCACCTGCTTGAACCTGCGCACGGTTTCCACGCCAGCCTCCCGCGCCAACGGCGGCTATCTCGCCGCCCAGTGCCTCGCCACCCAGGTGGAGCTAGGTTCCCGCATGCCAGCGCAAAATTCACATCCCGCGCGATGCCCACGGGGGGTGGAGAGAACACGGGCCAGCAGCCTATGCGTCGACGTCGATCTCAAGCATGGTGTCGGCTGCGATGGCCGACTTGAGCGAGCCCAGGAGGCCGACAGGCACCGGCGAATCCACCGTCAGCACCGACAGCGCCTTGCCGCCCGCTGCCTCGCGCGCGATCTGCATGTTCGCGATGTTGATCTTCGCATCGCCGAAGGCCTTGCCGTAGAGCGCGACGATGCCCGGCCGGTCGCCGTAGACCATGACGATGTGATGAGCCGCGAGCGGCACCTCGATCTCGTAGCCGTTGATGCCGATGATCTTCTCCGCCATCTTCGTGCCCGACAGCGTGCCGCTCACCGAGACCGTCGTGCCATCGGCGAGGAGGCCGCGCAGTGTCGTCGTGTTGCGGTAGTCCTTGCTGTCCTCGCTGACCGAGAGCGACGTCGTCACGCCGCGCTGCTCGGCGAGGAGCGGCGCGTTGACGTAGGACACGTTCTCGCTGACGATCTTGGCAAAGAAGCCCTTCAGCGCGGCGAGCTTGTAGACGCTGACATCGTAGGCGGCGAGCTCGCCGCGCACGTCGACCTCGAGCGACGTGAGCGCGATCTCGCCGACCAGGCCGGCGAAGACCTGGCCGAGCTTCTCGACGAGCGCGATGCCCGGGCGCACGAACGGATCGATCACCCCGCCGGCGACATTCACCGCATCGGGCACGAGGTCGCCCTCGAGAGCGAGCTTCACCGAGCGGGCGACCGAGACGCCCGCCTTCTCCTGGGCCTCGTCGGTGGAGGCGCCGAGATGCGGGGTGACGACGACGTTGGGAAGGCCGAGCAGGGGGGAACCCGTCGGCGGCTCAGTGACGAAGACGTCGAGGCCCGCGCCCGCGATCCGGCCGGCTTCCAGCGCCTCGTAGAGCGCCGCCTCGTCGATGAGGCCGCCGCGGGCGACGTTGACGATGAACGCGGTCGGCTTCATGAGCTTCAGCTGCTCGGTGCCGATCATGCCCGTCGTCTCGGGCGTCTTCGGCATGTGGATGGTGATGAAATCGCTCTCGACGAGCAGCTCGCCCAGTGAGACGAGCGTCACGCCGAGCTGCTGGGCACGGGCGGCGGTCACGTAGGGGTCGTAGGCGACGACGGTGACGCCGAAGGCCTGCATGCGCTGCGCGATGAGGGCACCGATGCGGCCGAGGCCGATGATGCCGAGGGTCTTCTCGTAGAGTTCGACGCCGGTGTATTTCGAGCGCTTCCACTCCCCCGCCGCCAGCGAGGCGTGCGCGGCCGGGATGCGCCGGGCGAGGCTGAGGATGTGGCCGATGGTGAGCTCGGCGGCCGAGATGATGTTCGACGTGGGAGCGTTGACGACCATGACGCCCGCCGTCGTGGCGGCCTTGACGTCGACGTTGTCGAGGCCGACGCCGGCGCGGGCGATGACCTGCAGCCGGGGAGCCGCGGCGAGCGCCTCGGCGTCCATCTTCGTCGCGGAGCGGATGAGGACGGCGTTCGCCTCGGCGAGCGCCGGGAGGAGCGCCGCGCGGTCGGCTCCGTCGACTTTGCGGACCTCGAAATCCGGCCCGAGGGCCCCGATCGTCGCGGGGGAGAGTTCTTCGGCGATCAGCACGACCGGCTTGGGCACGGAAAATCCTTACGGGTTACGGGTCTCTGAGGGCTTCCGGCGGTCAGCGGGCCGCGCTGCCGTCGACATAGTCGTCGTCCGCGTTGGCGTTCCACGCGAAGAGGGCGCGCAGCTCGCGGCCGGTCTTCTCGATCGGATGCGCTTCGCCCTCGGCGCGGAGACGCTTGAACTCAGGGGCTCCCGCGTCCTGGTCGGCGATGAAGCGCTTCGCGAAGGTGCCGTCCTGGATGTCCGCGAGGACCTCCTTCATGTGGACCTTCACCTGGGGGTCGATGACGCGCGGACCCGAGACGTAGTCGCCGTACTCCGCGGTGTCGGACACCGACCAGCGTTGCTTGGCGATGCCGCCCTCCCACATGAGGTCGACGATGAGCTTGAGCTCGTGGAGTACCTCGAAGTAGGCGATCTCGGGCTGGTAGCCGGCCTCGGTGAGGGTTTCGAAACCGTACTGGACGAGGTGCGAGACGCCGCCGCAGAGCACGGCCTGCTCGCCGAACAGGTCCGTCTCGGTCTCCTCGGTGAAGGTCGTCTTGATGCCGCCGGCGCGCAGGCCTCCGATGGCCTTCGCGTAGGAGAGCGCGAGATCCCAGGCGGTGCCTGTGGCGTCCTCTTCGACGGCGACGATCACCGGCACACCGCGGCCGGCGACGTATTCGCGGCGCACGGTGTGGCCGGGGCCCTTGGGCGCGACCATGACGACGTCGACGCCCTCGGGAGCCTCGATGTAGCCGTAGCGGATGTTGAAGCCGTGGCCGAAAAGCAGCGCCTTGCCGGTGGCGAGGTGCGGCTTGATGTCCTCGTTGTAGAGGATTCGCTGGTACTGGTCAGGAGCAAGGATGACGATGACGTCGGCCCACTCGGTGCCCTCGGCGTTGGTGACGACGTCGAAGCCCGCCTCCTCGGCCTTCTGGATCGACTTCGAGTCGGGCTTGAGGGCGATCTTCACCTCGACCCCGGAATCGCGCAGGTTCTGCGCGTGGGCGTGGCCCTGCGAGCCGTAGCCGACGACGACGACCTTCTTTCCCTGGATGATGCTGAGGTCGGCGTCCTTGTCGTAATAGATCTCTGCCATTGCCGTTCTTTCCTGTTCGCTGGTTGAGTATCGCCGCAGCCGCGCATCGCGGCCGGCGGCGGGGTTCCTAGTTCCGGAAGACCCGGTCGGTGATCGACTTCGAACCGCGGCCGATCGCGAGAACGCCCGACTGGGCCATCTCCTTGATGCCGAAGGGCTCGAGCACGCGCAGCAGGGCCTCGGTCTTGCCGCCGTCGCCGGTGACCTCGACGACGAGCGTGTCGGTCGAGACGTCGACGACGCGCGCGCGGAAGAGGTTCACCGCCTCGAGCACCTGGGACCGGGTGGCGTTGTCGGCGCGCACCTTGATGAGCAGGTGGTCGCGTCGCACCGACAGGGCGGGCTCGAGCTCGACGACCTTGATGACGTTGATGAGCTTGTTGAGCTGCTTCGTCACCTGCTCCAGCGGCAGCTCGTCGACGTCCACCACGACGGTGATCCGCGAGAGGCCCTCGATCTCGCTGACGCCGACGGCGAGCGAGGTGATGTTGAAGCCGCGGCGCGCGAAGAGACCAGCGACGCGGGTGAGCAGACCCGGCTTGTCCTCGACGAGGAGGGAGAGAACATGCTCGCTCATGGTCACTCCTCGCTCCAGGCCGGGCTGTGGTCCTTGGCGTACTGGATGTAGCTGTTGCTGACCCCCTGCGGAACCATCGGCCACACCATCGCGTCCGCGCTCACCACGAAGTCGATGACGACCGGGCGGTCGTTGGTCATGAGGGCGAGCTCGATCGCCGGATCGATCTCCTCCGGCTTCGTCACGCGGATGCCGAGGGCGCCGTACGCCTCGGCGAGCTTGACGAAGTCGGGCACTCGCTGGCTGCCGTGGCCGGTGTGGAGTTCGGTGTGCGAGTGACGCCCGTCGTAGAACAGGGTCTGCCACTGCTTCACCATGCCCAGCGAGGAGTTGTTGATGATCGCGACCTTGATCGGGATGTCGTTGATCGTGCAGGTCGCGAGCTCCTGGTTGGTCATCTGGAAGCAGCCGTCGCCGTCGATGGACCACACGATGCGATCGGGCTGGGCGACTTTCGCCCCCATCGCCGCCGGGATCGAGTAGCCCATCGTGCCGGCTCCGCCGGAGTTGAGCCACGCGTTCGGGCGCTCGTAGTCGATGAACTGGGCCGCCCACATCTGGTGCTGACCGACACCGGCGACGTAGACGGCTCCCGGACCGGTGAGTTCGCCGATGCGCTGGATGATCTGCTGCGGGGCGAGCAGTCCGTCGCTCGGCTCGGTGAAGCCGAGCGGGAACTCGGCCCGGAGGCCGTTCAGGCGCTTCCACCAGTCCGACAGATCGGGTGCGGCTCCGCCGGTGACGGCGGCGAATACGTCGTCGAGGTCGATGAGGACCTCGCGGACGTCCCCCACGATCGGCACGTCGGCGAGGCGGATCTTCGAGATCTCCGCGGGATCGATGTCGACGTGCACCACCTTCGCGTTCGGTGCGAACTGCGACGCCTTGCCGGTGACCCGGTCGTCGAAGCGGGCGCCGAGGGCGACGATGAGGTCGGATTCCTGAAGCGCGAGCGCCGCCGGGACGGTGCCGTGCATCCCCGGCATCCCCAGATGCTGCGGATCGGAATCGGGGAACGCACCGCGGGCCATGAGCGTCGTGACCACCGGCGCGCCGGTGTCCGCCGCGAACTTCGCGAGCTCGGCCGAGGCGCCGGCGCGGATGACGCCGCCGCCGACGTAGAGCACCGGGCGCTTGCTCTCGGCGAGCAACTGCGCCGCCGCCTGGATCTGCTTGCCGTGCGCCTTCGTCACCGGCCGGTAGCCGGGCAGATCGATCTTCGGCGGCCAGAGGAACGGCGCCGTGTTCTGCTGGGCGTCCTTCGTGATGTCGACGAGCACCGGCCCGGGCCGGCCGGTCGAGGCGATGTGGTACGCCGACGCGATCGCGGCCGGTATCTCCTCGGGGGTCTTCACCAGGAACGAGTGCTTGGTGATCGGCATGGTGATGCCGACGATGTCGGCCTCCTGGAAGGCATCCGTCCCCATCAGGGTCGAGAACACCTGCCCGGTGATGGCGAGCAGCGGCACCGAGTCCATGTAGGCGTCGGCGATGGCGGTGACCAGGTTCGTGGCCCCCGGGCCCGACGTGGCGATGGCGACGCCGACCCTGCCGGATGCCGCGGCATAGCCCTCGGCGGCGTGGCCAGCGCCCTGCTCGTGGCGGACCAGGATATGCCGGATGGCCGACTGCTGCATGAGCTCGTCGTAGAACGGGATGATCGAGCCGCCGGGAATCCCGAAGATGTCGGTGACGCCGAGCTTCTCGAGAGTGCGCAGGATCGCGCCCGATCCGGTGAGGATCTCGGGCGCGTCAGCGCTCGCCGCCGAAGCCGGCATGGAGGTTTCCGTGGACATGAGGTGTCCCTAACGAGTGTGCGGATGCGATGAGGTGGCGGCGGTCACCAGGTCACTGCGCCCTCAGCGGCGGAGCGCACGAGCTTGGTGTACTTCGCCAGAACGCCACGGGTGTAGCGCGGGGGAAGCGGTTCCCAGCCATTGCGGCGGGCTTCCAGCTCGGCATCGTCGACGAGTAGGTCGAGCGAGCGAGCAGCGATGTCGACCCGAATCAGATCACCATCGCGCACGAAGGCGATGGGACCTGCGTCTGCCGCCTCGGGAGCTATGTGGCCGATGCACAGGCCGGTTGTGCCGCCTGAGAATCGTCCGTCGGTCAACAGTAGTACATCCTTGCCGAGCCCAGCGCCCTTGATGGCGGCCGTGATGGCCAGCATCTCGCGCATCCCGGGTCCGCCCTTGGGACCCTCGTAGCGGATGATGACGACGTCGCCGTGGTCGATCTCGCCGTTCGTCAGCGCGTCCATCGCGGCGCGCTCGCGCTCGAAGACGCGAGCAGGCCCGGTGAAAACGTCGAGGTCGAAGCCCGCGGTTTTCACGACGGCACCCTCGGGCGCCAACGTTCCCCGCAGCACGGTGAGGCCGCCGGTGGGGTGGATGGGGTTGTCGAGGGTGTGGATCACCTCGCCGTCCAGCGGTGCCGGGTTGATATCGGCGAGGTTCTCAGCGACCGTCTTGCCCGTCACCGTGAGCGCGTCGCCGTGGATGAGACCGGCATCCAGCAGCGCCTTCATGAGCACGGGGATGCCGCCGCGGCGGTCGACATCGTTCATGACGTACTTGCCGAACGGCTTCATGTCGGCGAGATGCGGCACCTTCGCGCCGATGCGGTTGAAGTCGTCGAGGGTGAGCGGCACGCCCGCCTCGTGCGCGATGGCGAGCAGGTGCAGCACGACGTTCGTCGAGCCGCCGAGGGCCATCGCGACGGCGATGGCGTTCTCGAACGCCTTCGGGGTGAGGATGTCTTTCACGGTGAGCCCGAGGCGCAGCATCTCGACCACGGCCTCCCCGGAGCGGTGGGCGTAGTAGTCGCGGCGGCGGTCGGCCGACGGCGGAGACGCCGAGCCGGGAACGCTGAGGCCGAGCGCCTCGGCGACGGAGGCCATCGTGTTGGCGGTGTACATGCCGCCGCACGCTCCCTCGCCCGGGGCGAAGGCGCACTCGATGCGCTTGGCGTCCTCCTCGCTCATGAGGCCGGCCTTGCAGGCGCCGACCGCCTCGAAGGAGTCGACGATGGTGATCTCCTTCTCGGTGCCGTCCGAAAGGCGGACCCAGCCCGGCGCGATCGAGCCGGCGTAGAGGAAGACGGAGGCGAGTTCGAGGCGCGCGGCTGCCATGAGCATGCCGGGGATCGACTTGTCGCACCCGGCGAGCAGCACCGAGCCGTCGAGGCGCTCGGCGTTCATCACGGTCTCGACGGAGTCGGCGATGACCTCCCTGGAGACGAGCGAGAAGTGCATGCCCTCGTGCCCCATGGAGATGCCGTCGGAGACCGAGATCGTGCCGAACTGCAGCGGGTAGCCGCCGCCGGCGTGCACGCCCTCCTTCGCCGCCTGGGCGAGCCGATCGAGCGAGAGGTTGCACGGAGTGATCTCGTTCCACGAACTCGCGATGCCGATCTGCGGCTTGCCCCAATCGGCGTCGCCCATGCCGACCGCCCGCAGCATCCCGCGGCTGGTCGTCGCTTCGATGCCGTCGGTCACCACCCGGCTGCGCGGCTTCAGATCAACTGTTTCAGACATATGAACAGATTAGAGGCCAGTTGCGTATGACTCGGACGTGCTCGCGCGCAGAACCATGTGCAGGGCCTCGCGGGGACAAGGCCCGGAATGAGCGCATCCGGCCCCATGAATCGCGCGAAGCCCTACCCGGTGACAGCGGTCTCGCGACGCCCTGCCAGGACGACGAGGGCGGCGGCGAGCTCGGTGGGGTTCGCCACCCGGAAGTCGGCGCGCGTCCGCCCCGGGCCCACTCGGACCCCCACGTCGCCAGGTCGCAACACGGCGAGCGCGTCCTCGTCGGTCTCGTCGTCGCCCGCGAAGAGCACGACCGCATCGGCGCCGGCGCGCACCGCGATCTCGTTGCGCAGCCGCTCGAGGCCGTACCCTTTCGTGACCGTGCGCGTGGAGAACTCGAGCAGGTCGTGGCCGGCGCGCTCGCGGAATCCGCCGATGCGCTCTGCTGCGGCGCGCGCGGCATCGTGGAGCCGCGGCACCAGGAAGGGCTCGGTCATGCGGGTGTGGAGGCCGAGACCCACCGGCTTGTGCTCGATCCAGGCGCCCGGAGCGGACTTGACCGCCGCCTCGAGCGCGTCGGCGAGGGCCTCGAGGCGGGCGGATTCCGACGTGCTGACGCGCAGGCCGTCGTCGGCGCCGATGCGCAGTTCGGCGCCGTGCGAGCCGATGAGGAACGCGTCGGGATCGCTCGCGGTGAGCTCGGCGAGCTGGTCGATGGGACGGCCCGAAACGTACGCCGTCCACGTGCCGGGGATCGCGCGCAGCCGCTCGAGCGCCGCCTCGGCCTGCGGCAGGGCCCGCGCCTCCATGGGGTTGTCGATGCGCGGGGCGACGGTGCCGTCGAAATCGAGCGCGACGAGCAGGCGGCGCGCCTGGGCGAGCCGCGTCAGCGCGGCGTCGAAGCCATCATGTTCAGCCATCGCCCCTATTCTCGCCACTCAGCGCGCCGAGAAAGGTCGCCGACCAGCGCTGCACGTCATGGCTGATGACCCGGCGGCGCATCGCCTTCATGCGGCGGGCCTGCTCGCCCGGCGGCATCCGCGCCGCCTGCAGGATGCCCGCCTTGAGACCGTCGATGTCGTGCGGATTGACGAGCACTGCCTGCCGCAGCTCGTCCGAGGCGCCCGCGAACTCGCTGAGCACCAGTGCGCCGTGGAGGTCGACGCGGCTCGCCACATACTCTTTGGCGACGAGGTTCATGCCGTCGCGCAGCGCCGTGACGAGCATGACGTCGGCCGCGAGGTAGAACGCGACCATCTCGTCGCGCGGATAGCCCTGGTGCAGGTAGGTGATGGGCGGCCGCCCGAGACTCGAGAAGTCGCCGTTGACCCGGCTGACCATCATCTCGACCTCCTCGCGCAGGTGCTTGTAGCTCTCCACACGCTCGCGGCTCGGGGCGGCGATCTGCACGAGCGCCACATCGGCGACGTCGAGATCGCCGTCCTCAAGGAGTTCGCCGAACGCCTTGAGGCGGTGCAGGATGCCCTTCGTGTAGTCGAGCCGGTCGACGCCGAGCAGCACCACCTTGGGGTCGCCGAGCTCGCGGCGGATCTCCTTCGCTCGTGCCCAGATATCGGGTCGCTTCGCCAGCTCCTGGTACGCCCCGGCGTCGATCGAGATCGGAAAGGGCCGCGCGAGCACCTCGCGGCCCTCCTGCGGCAGCTCGATGAGGTCGCCGCGGATGCGCAGATGGGTCAATCGCTGCACGGCCCGGCGGAAGTTGGATGCGTCGGCGGTGCGCTGGAAGCCGACGACGTCGGCGCCGAGCAGCCCCTCGACGATCTGCCGGCGCCACGGCAGCTGCGAGAACAGGCCGTGGGCGGGGAACGGAATGTGATTGAAGAAGCCGATGACGAGGTCGGGGCGCGCATCGCGCAGCATCCGCGGTACCAGCTGCAGCTGGTAGTCGTGCACCCACACCGTCGCGCCTGGCGCGGCCACGGCGAGCGCGGCCTCGGCGAAGCGCCGATTGACCTCGAGGTACGCCTCCCACCACTGACGGTGGTACTCCGGAGAGACGATGACGTCGTGGTAGAGCGGCCAGAGGGTGCCGTTCGCCATGCCCTCGTAGTAGCGCTCGACGTCCTGCTCGCTGAGCGGCACGGGGATGAGCGGCATCCCGTCGATCTCGAACGGGCCGACCTCGAGGTCGGCGACGCCCGGCCAGCCGACCCACACCCCGCCGCGCTCGCGCAGCACCGGCTCGAGCGCGGTGACGAGCCCGCCGGGCGACGGGCGCCACTGCTCGGAATCAGCGGCGCCCGGCTGGTAGTCGACGGGCAGCCGGTTCGAGACGACCACCAGGTCATAGGCCGGGCGCATTTGCGCAGGCTAGCAAAGAGCCATGAGACTCTTTCCAGTTCGAAACAGGACCGACATCTCGCGTTCAGGAAACCGCCGTAGTCTCAAGCGCAATGATGCGAATCGGGATGAGCACGTCCTGCGTGTATCCGCTGGGAGTGGAGCACGGCTTCCGGCTGGCCGCCGCGGCCGGCTACGACGGCGTCGAGGTCATGGTGACGCGCGACGAGCGCACCCAGTCGGCCGCGCCGCTGCTCGAGATGGCGAGCCGCTACGCGATGCCGATCCTCTCCATCCACGCTCCCGTGCTGCTGCTCACGCACTTCGTCTGGGGCCGCGACCCGCGGGTGAAGCTCGAGCGCACCGCCGAGCTCGCCACCTCCGTCGGGGCCAACACCGTCGTCGTGCACCCGCCGTTCCGCTGGCAGGCCGACTACGCCGACGGCTTCCTCGACATTGTGCGCGAGATGAGCAACGACTACGGCGTCGAGATCGCCGTCGAGAACATGTTTCCGTGGCAGGCGGCCGGCCGCTCGGTGAAGGCCTACTCCCCCGGCTGGAACCCCGTCCACATGGACTGCGACGCCGCCACCCTCGACTTCTCGCACGCCTCGCTCGCCGGGCTGTCGGGCATGGACCTCGCCGTCGCCCTCGGTCCGCGGCTGCGCCACGTGCACCTCTGCGACGGATCGGATTCCGCCGACGAGGGCCGCATCTTCGACGAGCACGCGCTGCCGGGTCGCGGCAACCAGCCCGTCGCCGAGGTGCTGACGATGCTCACGGAATCCGGCTGGGACGGCAGCATCGTCGCCGAGGTCAACACCCGCAAGGCGCGCAAGGAGGCCGATCGCCTCGAGATGCTCTGCGAGACCGTCGAGTTCGCCCGCCGCTACACCGTCGCTGGCAACCGGGTCGCCGCGTAGAGTCGCGGCGTGACGATCCGCAAGTATCTTCTGGCGCCGCGCGTGTACGGCAGCCTGCTCGGCATCGTGCAGGTGCTGCGCGTCACGCGCCGCCGTCCGATCGGCATCCGCATCGGGGTCGTGTGGCTCGCCTGGGCCGCCGCTGTGGTGTTGGCGGTTCTCACCGTGAACGACGCGTCCGCGGCGAAGCGCACCCGTACCCTGTGATGGTGACCACCCGCACAACCGATCACGCCGACCCGCACGACTACGACCACCAGCACTCGGACGTCTCGGGCGGCACGCTGCGCGCCGCCGCGTTCGGAGCCATGGACGGGCTCGTCACCAACATCTCGCTCGTCGCCGGCGTCGGCGCCGCCGGCGCGTCCACGCACCTCATCATCCTCACCGGCATGGCGGGACTCGTGGCCGGCGCGTTCTCGATGGCGCTCGGCGAATTCGCCTCGGTGAGTACCTCGAACGAACAGCTTCAGGCGGAAGCCGAGACCGAGCGAGCCGCGCTCAAGCGCAATCCGGTCGGTGAGCTCGCCGAGCTCACGGCGAACTTCGAGCGCATGGGCATGACGAAGGCCACGGCCGAGCGGGCGGCCCAAGAAGTGCATGAGCATCCGGAGCGTGCGCTGCGCGTGCACATCACCGCCGAGCTCGGCGTGAACCCCGACCAGACCCCGTCGCCGTGGATCGCCGCGATCTCGTCGTTCGTGATGTTCTCCGCCGGCGCGGTCGTGCCGCTCCTGCCGTACTTCTTCGGCCTCGACCTGCTCTGGGTCGGCCTCGTGGTCGGCGGTGCGGGCCTCGTCATCGCCGGCGGCGCCGCGGCGCGCTTCACCACGAAGTCGATCTGGTTCAGCGCCCTGCGCCAGCTGCTCTTCGGTGCCATCGCGGTGACTGCGACATACCTCGTCGGCCTGTGGCTCGGCGTCGGCGCGGCGGGCTGAGTAGTATTCCGGTTGTGACCGAACACGCGACCCCCACCGTGACCCACGACGACGGCGTGCAGAGCCAAGGCCTCAGCCAGCTCCTCGCAAGACGAATCCCTGCCGGTCTCGGCGCGGTGCTCGTGACCCTGCTCGCGATCGCCTCCTTCCTGGTGTGGGTGTGGAGCCTCGTCGTCACATGGATCAGCCACATCGAGTGGGGCCTGCCGTTCTTCCAGGTCACCGTCGCCGCGCTTCTCGTCGTGGGCGTCGCCTTCTACGCCTACAAGACGCTCGCCTGGCTCCTGCCCCTCATCGTCTCGGCATTCTGGATCTGGGTGTCGGTCGTGCCGTTCCAGCCCATCTTCCAGGTGCTCTTCCAGACCATCACCGTGACGGCGCTGATCGCGGCCGCCGTCTTCGCCGTGCAGGCTGCGGCTGAGGCTGAGAAGGCCCGGTTCTGAATTCATCGCCGCGACCGTCCTCGGCGGGCGCGGGTCGCGGCGCGGCACGTGGCACACGCCGTCGCGCCGCTATGGCTCGGAGTTCACGTCACCCACCACGGCTTTTAGAGTTAGGGCTATGACATCGTCGTCTGAGTTCGCCGCCAACGGCACCAATTACGACATCTCGATGCTTCGGGGCGTCTTCGAGAACCACTTCACGTGGGCGACCGCCTTCGAGCGCAACGTGCACCGCTACGCGCGCCGGAAGGCGATCAGCGACCCGGAGACCGGTCGCTCATGGACTTACGGCGAACTCGGCCTCACGACCGGGGCGCTCGTCGAGGGATTGCGCCGGGCCGGCGTCGGCGTGGGCGACTTCGTCGCCTACCAGCTCATGAACCGGCCCGAGTTCGCGTTCCTCTACGTGGCGGCTCAGGGCCTGCGCGCCGTGAGCTCGCCGATGAACTTCCGCCTCGCTCCCGGCGAGACCGCGTTCATCCTCGACCAGACGAAGCCGACGGTGTTCGTCTACGAGCGCGAGCAATCTGCCGAAGTCGCCACGGCGCTTGAGCTCGCGACGTGGAAGCCTGGCACCGTCGCCGGCGTCGGCGAGGGCGAGCTCGTGCCGGGCACGATCGCCTTCGAGGACCTGCTCGTCGCGGGCGCGCCGTCCTTCACGGCCCCCGCCGACGCGTCGGTGTGGGACGAGACGAGCCGCCTCTACACGAGCGGAACGACGGGGATGCCGAAGGCGGTTCCGCTCACCGGCCTCAACGAGGCGCTGTCGGCGCACGACGTCATCATGGCCTTCCCGCTGGGCAACACGGACAAGACGATGAACATGTCACCGTGGTTCCACCGCGGCGGCAACTACTGCGCCGGCCCCAACCCGGTGCTCTTCGTCGGCGCCGAGTGCGTGTGCCTGCGTCGTTTCGACGAGAACGTCGTGCTCGACTCCATCCGAGACAACGGCCTCACCTACATCATCGGGGCGCCGACCAACCTCGAGCGCCTCGCGGATGCCCAGGACGCAAGCCCCCGTGACCTCTCGAGCCTGCGCGGCATCGTCACGATGGGCGCCCCGCTAGAGAAGGCGGCGGCGCTGCGCTACCAGAAGACCCTCAACCCGCGCCTCATGAACGGCTACGGCACGACCGAGGCGTTCTGGAACACGTTCCTGCGCCCGGAGGACCTGCCCGAGCACGCCGGCAGTGCGGGCCGTGCCTGCATCGACGACGATGTCGCCGTCGTCGCCGTCTACGAGGACCACTTCGCCGCACCCGACGACTTCGTGCCGAAAGACGGCAAGACCGTGGGCGAGATCATCATGCGCTCGGCGAAGGCCGGCTACGCCTACGCCGACAACGAGGAGCAGGCGAAGGCGAAGTTCCGCGACGGCTGGATGTACCCGGGCGACCTCGCTCTCTGGGACGAGAACGAGATCGTGACGATCGTCGGCCGCAAGGACGACATGCTCATCTCGGGCGGCGAGAACGTGCACCCCGTACAGGTCGAGGAGGCCCTCGCAGAGCATCCCGGTGTCGCCGACTCGATCGTCGTCGGCCTGCCCGACGAGCGATGGGGCCAGCTCGTCGTCGCCTATGTCCGTCGGCGTCCCGGTGAGCTGCCCGACGCTGAGGATGCCGCGACAGAGCTCGACGCGCACTGCCGCGCGCATCTCACGCTCGCGGACTACAAGCGCCCGCGGAAGTACGCCTTCATCGACGACCTGCCGTACACGGCGACCGGCAAGAAGCAGCACTACATCCTGCAGAACCGCACCATCGACGACGAGGAGGCCGGCCTCTTCATCGCGCCACGGAAGCACTGAACGACTGAAATCCCGGCGACACGCCGCACGATGCCGAGTGCGGCGCGGCGTGTCGCCGGAATCTCAGCCCGAACGACCGGCCGCTCAGCGGCCCGCGGCGTGCGGGTCGGCCGCGCCAGTCGCGCAGCCTCGTCGCGAGCCTGCGCGCCGCACTCGGCGGGCACGGAGCGCTTCGCGCGCGGAACGCCGGCCCGGCCCTGTCAGGCCCGGTTCCTAGACTGCCGGTATGGAGACGAGCCGACGTGCCGCCGATACGAGGCGCCGGCGGCGCCGCCAGCGGTTGCTCAGCTGGGTATCGCGCATCGCCGTCTCGGCGATCGTCGTCCTACTGCTGTGGCTCGTGGTCATCCCGCAGCTCATCACCGCGGCGCGCAGCGCCACCCTGCTCTCGGGCCGGTCGGTGCCGCTCATCGTCGCCGCGGTGGCCTGCGGACTCGCGTCAATCGCCTGCTACGCCGGCCTCACGCACTCCGTCCTGCCGCGGGCGACGCGACCGTCGTGGTGGCGAGTCGCTCTCGTCGACCTCGCGGGCCTCGCCACGACGAACTCTCTCCCCGTCGGTGGCCCGGTCGCGACGGCCCTCCGGCTCAGGCTCCTCGGCGGCTCGAAAACGGCCTACGAAGGTGCAGTCGCCGGCCTTGCGCTCGAGCTCCCGGTCTCGGGCATCCTGCTCTCGGCGCTCTTCATCGCTGGGATGGTGCCGTTCCTGCCGGGGCTCCCCGGCGGGTACTGGCAGGCGATCGCGATCGTGATCGTGATCGGCATCCTCGCCATCCTCGTCGTACTCGGCCTCGCGATCCGCCACCGCATCGGCATCATCCACGCCGTCGCGGCCCTCGTGTCGTGGCTCCCCGAGGGCCTCTGGCGCAACATCGTCGTGTTCGCGAACGGCACAGTCCGCAGCATGGCCGGCTTCGGCGACGCGCCGGGCCGTATCGGAACCGCCGCACTGTGGAGCGCGGGGAGCTGGGCGTTCAACGGCATCGCGCTGTGGCTGTTCCTTCTCGTCGCGGGATTCCAGCCTGATGCCGCGGAGGTGGCGCTCGCGTTCGGCACGGCTTCGGTTCTCGGTCTCGTCCCCATCACGCCGGGCGGAATCGGCGTGGTCGAGGGCGTCATGGTTCCCATGCTCATCGGGTTCGGGGCCACCGCCGACCAGGCCGCTCTCGCCGTCACCGGTTGGCGACTCGGCCAGTTCTGGCTTCCGATCCCGCTCGGCGTGCTGGCCGGGATCGGCCTCGGCGTCAGCTTCGGGTCAGCCTCGGTGCTTCAACCCCCGGGCGACGACGTCACCGGTCGCGGCGCCGGGGAGGGCAGCGCCTGAGCGTTTGCGCGTGCTCGCGACGGCCGCCGGGCGATGGCGCACCCATCCGGCAACGCGGTACTTGGAGATGGTTCTGCCGTCTGCCCGGAGATAGCGGCCGAGCTTGCGGGGATTCATCGTTCGCAGCACGTCGGCGCGGGCGCGCATCCCGGGCAGGAAACGGACCCTGCCGCCGGCCTCCTCGATCGCGAGCGCGATCTCGATGTCCTCGCTGACGCCGTCGTCGAGCGACACGATCGGCTGGACGCGGAGCCAGGCCTCGCGTCGGACCGCCATGTTATGGCCGTAGAGCAGCACCCGCCCGCCGAAAAGCGCCCGATGGATCACGCGGAACGACTGGTAGATGAACGCCGTCGAGTGCTCGACCGACGCGCTCGCCCGCGCTTGGCGCACCGGGCCGCCGACCGCGGCCAGCGAGGGGTCGGCGAATGCCGTCCGGATGGCCTCTGCCCATCCCGGATCGACCACGGTGTCGGCGTCGATGCGGGCGATGATGTCGCCGGTGGCGGCGGCGAAGCCGCGAGTACGCGCGGCGACGATGCCGGGGGTCGACTCCCTCACGACATCGACACCGGGGAAGCCCGATGCGATCGATGCTGTCGCGTCGGTGGATCCGTTGTCGACGACGATGATCTCGTCGACCGGTTGCTGCTGCGCGAGAAGCGCCGCGATGCACTCGCCGATGACGTCGGCCTCGTTGAGAGCGGGGATGACGACGCTGAGAGTGAGCACCGCAGCTTCGGCGCGAGCCGGGTCTGGCACAGTCCCCTCCACCGCGCTCGAACCGTACGACGCGCCCTGCCAGGCTACTCCGGGCCCAGCGCGCCGGTGATTTGGGGCGCGCCCTGCAGGATTGATAGTCTTGACCCTCGTGCGGATTCCAGTTCGCATGCGCGCCTCTAGCTCAATCGGCAGAGCAACTGACTCTTAATCAGTGGGTTCAGGGTTCAAGTCCCTGGGGGCGCACCGGAAGCGCTGATCCCGCCCTTTCCGTACGCTGGGCCAGTGACCGATACGTCGACAACCCCGCCCGCCACCGACTACGACGCTGACCTCTCCCTCGCGCTCCGCCTCGCGGATGCCGCCGACGCCATCTCGGCCTCGCGGTTCCGCGCCAACGACCTTCACATCGAGACCAAGCCCGACCGCACCCACGTCACCGACGCCGACCGGGCCGTCGAGCAGGCCGTCCGCGACATCCTCGCCGCCGAGCGCCCCGACGATGCCGTGCTCGGCGAGGAGTTCGGCGAGGCCGGCGACTCCAGCCGCCGCTGGATCATCGACCCCATCGACGGCACGCACAACTTCGAGCGCGGCGTGCCGCTGTGGGGCACCCTCATCGCGCTCGCCGTCGACTCCGAGGTCGTCGTCGGCGTGGCATCCATGCCGGCGATCCGCCAGCGGTGGTGGGCCATCAAGGATGGCGGAGCGTGGACGACGGCCGACGGCGGCACGGCACGGCGGCTCCACGTCTCGGGCATCGCCGACCTCGCCGACGCCTCGATCTCGTTCCAGTCCATTGAGCAGTGGGACGAGGCCGGCTACCTCCAGCGGCTCATCGACCTGACCCGCTCGGTGTGGCGCGACCGCGGCTACGGCGACCTCTGGCCCTACACGCTCGTCGCCGAGGGCCTGCTCGAGGCGGTGGGCGAGTTCGGCGTCAAGCAGTACGACGTCGCCCCCCTCTCGCTGCTCGTGACGGAGGCCGGCGGGCGCTTCAGCGCGGTGACCGGCGAGAGCGGCTACTGGCACGGTTCGTCGCTCGCGACGAACGGCCTGCTGCACGACGAGATCGTCGCGCGCCTGCGCTGAGGGCTCAGACCTTGTTACGGCGGTTCAACGCCGCGTTGGCGAAGAACAGCGCGATGCCGACGACGAAAACGATCGTCCCGAAGCAGAGCACCTGCGGCGGCAGACCGGTCTTGATGCCGTAGATGTAGAGGGGGAAGGTCGTCGCCGAGCCGGCGACGAACGAGGTGATGACGTAGTCGTCGATCGACATCGCCAACGACAACAGGAACGCCGCCAGGATGCCGGGCATGAGCAGCGGGACCGTCACGCGGAAGAATCCTGCAACAGGCCCCGAGCCGAGGTCCGCCGCCGCCTGCTCGTACGCTGTGCCCATGCCCGAGAGGCGGGCGCGCAGCGTCACGACGGCATAGGCGATGTTGAACGTGACGTGCGAGATCAGGATCGTCCAGAAGCCGGTCTGGAAGTTCAGCGTGAAGAAGAACGACAGCGCCGACGAGCCCACGACGATGGAGGGCGCCGCGATGTCGATGAAGAGGATCGACGACACGAGGCCCCTGCCCCAGAACCGGTAGCGCTCCAGCGCGAGAGCCAGCGGGACGCCGATGGCGATCGAGATCGCCGCCGAGAGCAACGCGATGGTGATCGACAGCAGGAAGGCCTGGAAGAGGTCGGCCTGATCGGCGAGATGCAGGTAGTACTGGACGGTGAAGTGCTGCCAGACCGTCGTCACCCGGTTGTTCGGGGCGAAGTTGAAGCTGTACGCGATCATCGAGATGATCGGCAGCAGCAGGATGCCGATGACGACCCAGTAGATGATCGGCAGCAGCGGGCGCTTGCGGCGCTTCGGCTCCGGGATGTCGTCGAGCGTCAGGCCGGCGCCCCGCAGAGCGATGGTCTGGGTCGTCGTGCTCATACGAGATCCTCGATGTTCTCGGTGCCGAACACGCGCGCATAGACGAAGAGGATGATGCCGAGCGCGATCATGAGCACCGTCGACAGCGCGGCGGCGACGTTGTACTGCTGCAGGTTGAGGTAGGCGTACTGGATCGCCTCGCCGAAGTTGTAGGTGTTGCGGCCGCCGAGCAGGGCGGCGTTGACGGGGTCGCCGACGGTGTCGATGAAGACGATGAGGATCCCGGAGAAGATGCCGGAGCGCGACAGCGGCAGAATCGTCTTGAAGAAGACCGCGCGCTTGGTGCCGTAGAGGTCCTCCGTCGCCTCGAACAACCGGGTGTCGATGCGCTCGAGCGCGACGTAGATCGGCAGGACCATGTAGGCGAGGTCGTTATAGGTCTGGCCGCCGATGACCGCGCCGGGGGTGCCGAGGACGGCGAAGTCGGGCCCCGCGAGGTGGATCGACTGCAGGAATGAGATGATCGGCCCCTGCGCGCCGAGCAGGAAGACCCACATCTTGGTGCGGATGACGAACGAGATGAGAAAGCTGATGAGCACCAGGAACAGCAGCGGCGTCTTCCACCGCGGGCTCACGCGGAACGCGATGAAGTACGCCAGCGGGTACCCGATGACGATCGTGAGCAGTGTCGCCGTTGCGCCGTAGAACAGCGAGCGGCCGAGGAACAGCGCGTAGTTGACGTTCGAATTGACGAAGATGTCGGAGTAGATCGACCAGTTCCAGGTCAGCCGGTACCCGCTCGCCACATCGCCCGACATGAGCGAGACGATCAGCCCCGCGATGAGGGGGATGAGGAAGAACAGGATCAGCCAGGCCGCGCCCGTGAAGCCGAGCAGGTAGGGCACCGAAAGGCGCCGCATCCGGCTCGTCCTCACCGGGCGCAGACCCGGAACCGCCGCCGACGTCACGACTGCGCGACGGGGTCGAACAGGGCGTTCCAGGCGTTGTAGTCGGCGAGGTTCTTGTAGGTGTAGTACTCCTGCGCCTTCGCGAGATCCGCCGCGGACGGGAACACGAGCGGGCTGTTCGCCACGGCCGGGTCCTTGAGGGTGTTGAGGATGTAGTCCTTCGCCGCCGGCACCGGGCAGATGTAGGCGTCGTAGTCCTCGATGATGCCCGCCGTTTCAGGTGTGTAGTAGTAGTTCATCCAGGTGATGGCGTCGACCGGATTCTCCGCAGTGATCGGGATCAACATGTTGTCGTGCCAGGTGATGACGCCCTCGGTCGGGAGCACGAACTTGATCTCCGGATGGCCGCCCTGCTGCATCTGGTACACGTCGCCGGACCAGGCCTGCGAGATCCAGATGTCGCCGTTCTGCAGGGCATCGGTGTAGCCCTGATCGTAGAACTTGGCGACGCTGGGCTTGAGCTTGTTGAGCCACTCCACGGCCTTGTTCCAGTCGTCATGCGTCGAGGTCGCCGTCTGGGCTCCGGTCGCGAGAAGTGCCATGCTGCCGTACTCGGTGTTGTCGCTGAAGAGGCCGATGTGGCCGGCGTACTTCGGATCGAGCAGGTCGGCGAAGCTCGTGATGCCCTCCGGCACCTTCTTCGAGTTGTAGGCGAGACCGGTGAGGCCCGTCTGCCACACCGCCGAGTGCAGCGCACCCGGGTCGTAGCTGGGCGACAGCAGGCTGCGGTCGGCGTTCGCGGTGAAGTTCGGCATCCGGCTGTGGTCGAGCTGCACGGCCCAGCCGTTGTTGATGATCTCGGTGAGGTACCAGCCGTCGGTGATGACGATGATGTCCTGGCCGATGGACTGGCCCTTCGTGAGCAGCGGCGAGATCTTCGCGTAGTAGCTCGGGTCGTCCTGGATGACCTCCTTGTAGTTGACCTTGATGCCGGTCTTCTTGGTGAAGGCCTCGAGCGAGGCGTGCTTGCCGTTGGAATCCGTGTCGATGTAGTACGGCCAGTTCGCGAAGTTGAGGACGCCGTTCTGCTTCTTCGACGCCCACCACGAGGTCCAGTCCGTGCCGCCCGAAGCGTTCCCGCCCGTCGGGTTCGCGCCGCTCGGGTTCGTGCCGGTGACACCGCACGCCGCGAGCAGCGCGCTGAGCGCACCCGCACCGGCGACGGCACCGGCGCCCTTCATGAACATGCGGCGCGACACCCGGCTCTGGGTGAGGCCTCGGATCGTCTCGGGATTGATGTTCTCACCGCTGGTCATGCGGCTACCTCCTCGTCGGTGGCGATTGCAGTGGGTGTAGGGGGGAGCAGGAACGCCTGAGCGGCGTGCCAGGAGACCTCGACCTGGTCGCCGGGCCGGATGACGGTCTCAGCGGTGTTCTGCCTGTAGGCCTGCAGCTCGCCGCCCCACGGGGTGGCGAGACGGGCCTCCGTGCTCGCGCCGAGGTAGGTGACCTCGGTGACGGTCGCCGTCGTACGGTTCGCGCCCGAGGCCGCCCTGTTCGCCGGGGTGAGCTCGAGCTTCTCCGGGCGAATGCCGACCTTCCAGCCCGGCTCGGTCGGAGCGGCGACCCCGTCGATGACGAGCGGATTGCCATCCGGCAGCCTCGCGCCCGCGCCGTCGACGATGATCGGAAGCACGTTGCAGGTGCCGAGGAACTCGGCGACGAACTGAGTCGCCGGGCGGTCGTACACGCGCTGCGGCGCGCCCATGTCTTCGATGAGCCCGGAGTTCATGACGGCGAGGCGGTCGGCCATCGACATCGCCTCCGCCTGGTCGTGGGTGACGTACAGGAACGTGATGCCGACCTCGCGCTGGATGCGCTTGAGCTCGTGCTGCATCGTCTTGCGGATCTTGGCGTCGAGGGCGCCCATCGGCTCGTCGAGGAGCAGGACCTTGGGGTGGTTGACGAGCGCACGGGCTAGGGCGACGCGCTGCTGCTGGCCGCCCGAGAGCTGGGAGGGACGGCGCTTGTCGAAACCGGCGAGTCCGACCAGTTCGAGGTATTCGCCCGCTCGCGCGGCGGCCTCCGCCTTGCCGACGCCCTTGCGGCGCAATCCGAACGCGGTGTTCTCCATGACGGTGAGGTGCGGGAACAGTGCGTAGGACTGGAAGACCGTGTTGACGTCGCGCTTGTACGGCGGGAGCGTCGTGACGTCCTTGCCCTCGAGGTAGATGGCACCGGTGCTCGGCAGCTCGAAGCCGCCGACCATGCGCAGGGTCGTGGTCTTGCCGCAGCCCGAGGGGCCGAGCAGTGCGAAGAACTCGCCGCGCGCGAGATCGAGGTCGACGTATTGGACCGCGACCGCGTCGCCGAACCGACGGCTCACCCCCTTGATGGAGATCGCCGCGTCGGACGCGGCAGGGGAAACCGGCCGTGGTTCGGTCATGTCTGGCTCCGTCGGAGGTCATCGGATCGCGGGCATGCGCTTGATCAGGTACTAAAGCACCCATTTGTTACAGATGGAATACATTGCGGCCAACTTGACAACGGATTCGTCACCTCCAAGCCTTGAAGACATGCGGATTCCATCGAAGAACGCGCGTCAGACAACGGTTTTCGAGCGGAGCCCCATTCCGGACAACATCATCGCCCGTGCCCTCTCGGGCAGTGCGAAGGGCTCGTTCTGGCTCGCCGACGTGGGCGACCGGACGGTGTATCCGCAGCTCACCGCCGAGCTCGACGCCGACCTCGCCATCGTCGGGGGCGGCTATCTCGGGCTCTGGACGGCCATCAAGGCCAAGCAGCGGGGCATCGCACGCGTCGTGCTGCTGGAATCCGAGACGGTCGGCTGGGCAGCATCCGGTCGCAACGGCGGATTCTGCGAGGCGAGCATCACCCATGGCGACCTCAACGGCGAGGCCCGATGGCCCCACGATATGCCCACGCTCAAGCGCCTCGGCGACGAGAACCTCGACGCGATGGAGCGCGACATCGCCGAGTTCGGCCTCGACGTCGACTGGGAGCGCAGCGGCGCTCTCGACGTCGCCGTCGAGGAGCACGAACTCGAATGGCTCGAGGCCGACGGCCCCGACTCCGAGGTGCTCGACGCGGCCGCGGTGCGCGCGCAGGTGAACTCTCCCACCTACCTCGGCGCGGTGTGGCACAAGCGCTCCAGCGCCCTCGTGCACCCCGGCAAGCTCGCCAAGGAGCTCGCGCGGGCGGCATCCGAGCTCGGCGTCGAGATCCTGGAGAACTCGCGCGTCATCGGCCTCGAGGCGCGGGGCGGCGGCGGAATCGTGCTCCGCACCGAGCGCTCCGCGGTGCGCGCGCACCAGGTGGTGCTCGCGACGAACGCGTTCCCTTCGCTGCTCAAGCGCTATCGGCTCCTCACCGTGCCGGTGTACGACTCCGCGCTCATGACCGAGCCGCTGTCCGCGGCGCAACTGGCGGACATCGGCTGGACGAACCGGCAGGGCATCGGCGACCTGGCCAACCAGTTCCACTACTACCGCATGTCGAAGGACGACCGGATCCTCTTCGGCGGCTACGACGCGATCTACCACTACGGGCGCCGGGTCGACTCGGCCCACGAGTACCGCGACGAGACATTCCGCACGCTCGCCTCGCACTTCTTCACGACATTCCCGCAGCTCGAGGGCCTGACGTTCTCGCACCGCTGGTCGGGCGCCATCGACACGTCGAGCCAGTACTGCGCCTTCTACGGCCTCGACCTCGGAGGGCGCGTCGCCACGGCCGCCGGATTCACCGGCCTCGGCGTGGGAGCCACGCACTTCGCCGCCGAGGTGCTGCTCGACCTGCTCGCCGGACTCGCCACCGAGCGCACCGAGCTCGCCATGGTGAAGAAGAAGCCGACCCCCTTCCCGCCGGAGCCGTTCGCGTACGCCGCCGTGCAGGCGATGAGGGCGTCGCTCGATGCCGCCGACCACCGCGCCGGAAGGCGCAACCTGCTGCTGCGCGCGGCCGACGCCGTGGGGCTGGGCTTCGACTCGTAACGGAGAGGATCTGGAGGATCTGGAGGATCTGCTAGGCGACGGCGATCGCGCGGCCGACGCCGTGGGGCTGGGCTTCGACTCGTAACGGAGAGGATCTGGAGGATCTGGAGGATCTGCTAGGCGACGGCGATCGCGCGGCCGGCGATCGGGAGCAGCGCGCGCGACTCGGCGCCGAGGTCGGGCAGCTGCAGGTAGACGCGGCCGACGCCGAGTGCCTCGCGCGCGGCGATGTCGCGGGCGACCGCGTCGGGGGCGTCGCCCGGATGCAGCGCACGGACGGCGCTGGTCTTCAGCGTCTTCGGGTCGCGGCCGATCGCCTCGCACGCCCGCCGCGACCGGTCGATCGCGGCGCTGAGCTCGTCGGGGGCTCCGAAGCCGGCGTTGTACTCGTTCGCGTACTTCGCCGCGAGCGCCGGCGTCCGGCTCGGCCCGGTGCCTCCGACGATGACGGGCGGCGGGGATTGCACCGGCTTGGGCAGCGCTGGGGAATCCGTCAACACGTAGTACTCCCCCGCGAAGCTGTACCTCGCACCGACGGGCGTCGACCAGAGGCCGGTGACGATCGCGAGCTGCTCCTCGAGGCGCGGGAAGCGCGTGGCGGGGAACGGGATGCCGTACGCCTCGTGCTCGCGCTCGAACCAGCCCGCGCCGAGCCCGAGCTCGACGCGGCCGCCGGACATGTCGTCGACCTGCGCGACCTGGATGGCGAGGACGCCCGGCAGCCGGAACGTCATCGACGTGACGAGGGTGCCGAGGCGGATGTGCTCGGTCTCGCGGGCGAGGCCGGCGAGGGTGATCCACGAGTCGGTCGGACCGGGCAGGCCGTCGAGGGCGCGGCCCATGACGTGGAAGTGGTCGGAGCGGAAGAAGGCGTCGAAACCGAGGTCTTCGGCCTGGCGGGCGAGATCCAGCTGATCGGCATACGTGCCGCCCTGCTGCGGTTCGACGAAGAGGGCGAACTCCATGCCCCTCACGCTAGCCACCGAGATCCCCCGAATCGACGCTTCTCCCGCCGGGAAGGGTCGATTCGGGGGATCTCGATGCAGATGGGCTAGGAGGCGAGGACGTCGGCGACCGTCGTGATCTCGATGAGGGGGGCGAAGAGCGCCATCGCGTCGAGGGCGCGCTGATGGTCGACCGGGCTGAGACCCGCGCACGCGTCGGCGACCACGCGGACGTGCCGCCCGGCGTCCGAGGCCGGCAGCGCGGTGGCGATGACGCAGCAATCCGTCGACACTCCGGCAAGGACGAGTTCACGCGAGCCGCCGACGGCCTGGTCGAGCTCGGGACTCCACTTGCCGAAGGATTCCTTCGTCACGACCTCGTGCCCGGCCCACGGCAGCTCGGGCATGAGCTCGTACAGCGGATCGGTCGGAGGCACGAGAGCGAAGGGCCACAGCTCGAAATAGGGCTTCCAGGCGCCGTCGAGCTCGTCGGGTGCCGGGGCCACATAACGGGTGTAGACGACGCGGTCGCCGAAGTGCGGCAGCAGCGCGCGCACGCCCGCCGATGCCTGCGCGTACCTGGGCGAGGCCCACGGGCTCGGTGCCTCGGCGAAGATGCGCTGCATGTCGATGACGACGAGCCAGGGGGCGTCGGACATGGGCTAGTCCGCGACGGATTCGGAAGTCGAGTGCGCGGGCCCGGCGGCGGAGTCGGCTTCCTGGCGGCGGATCGACGCGGCGCGGAACAGGCCGCCGACGAATCCGATGAGGAGCGCGGCGAGCACGCCGAGGTTGGCATAGGACCACGCGCCCGACCGCCCCCCGAGCCCGAACGGCTCGAGCAGGTAGCCGAGCCAGATGAGGAACGACGAGGCGTTGACGATGAGGCCCCAGCCGATGCCGGTGCCCACGACGACGAGTGCGATGGAGTACCAGTTCACGTCGCCGTAGCGGCCCTTGCGGTCGTAGAGGTCCTTCTCGGAGTAGGCCTTCTTTCGCAGCGCGATGTCAGCGAGCATGATGCCCGCCCAGGTCGCGACCGGGACGCCGGTGAGGATGAGGAACCCCTGGAACGGCGTGTTGAAGTTCGGCGCGACGAAGACGATGACGATGGCGCCGAGCGTCATGACGAGGCCGTCGATTCCGGCCGCGACGTAGCGCGGCACCTTGACGCCGATGCTGAGCAGTGCAAGGCCCGAGGAGTAGATGTCGAGCGCAGCGCCGCCGATGAGGCCGAGCAGCGCGACGATGAGGAACGGGATGAAGAACCAGCTCGGCACCAGGGTCGCGAGGCCGCCGACCGAGTAGGAGCTGACGGCCGTGTTGAGATCCTTCGACGACCCCGAAAGCAGGATTCCGAAGACGAGCAGCACGGCCGGCGCCACCGAGGCGCCGAACGTCGTCCAACCGGTGATCGCCCCGCCGGACGACGAGCGCGGCAGGTACCGCGAGTAGTCCGCAGCGACGTTGACCCAGCCGAGGCCGAAGCCCGTGAGCATGAAGACGAGTCCGCCGATCACGGCCGCGGCATCGCCCGACGGTTGCGCCATCACGGCGTTCCAGTCGATCTTCGGGATGACGAGGACGAAGAAGACGATCGTGAGCACGCCGGTGATGATCGTCACCCAGACCTGCAGCCGCATGATGAGGGTGAAGCCGTAGACGCCCGCGAAGATGATCGCGAGCACGATGACGATGAGCGCGACGACGCTCACCACCACGTCGCCGGGCGCCGAGGTGGCGCCGCTCGCGGCATCCGTCGTGACCGGCCCGGCCCAGCCGAGCAGCTGGAACACCTGAACCGTCGAGAGCACCGCGATCGCCGCGAGCACGGTCTCCCACCCGACGGTGAGGATCCACGACAGCAACGACGTGAGTCGGTTGCCGTTCACCCCGAATGCGGCGCGACTCAGCACCATCGTCGGGGCGCTGCCGCGCTTGCCGGCGATGGCGATGACGCCGCAGAAGAAGAACGAGACGACGATGCCGACGATGCCGACGATGGTCGCCTGCCAGAACGAGACGCCGAAGCCGAGAAGGTAGGAGCCGTAGGCGATGCCGAGGATGGAGACGTTGGCGCCGAACCAGGGCCAGAAGAGACTTGACGGCCGGCCGTGGCGCTCGGACTCGTCGATCGTGTTGAGGGCGTTCTGCTCGATGGTCAGACCCCTGGCCGGGACAGCCGGGGTCTCACTTCTGATGGTCATCTGCTCATCGTCGCGGCTGTCTCACAGCAAGTCCACCGGCACGCCGAATTTTTCGCGCTCGGCATGCGGGGTGCGGGCGATCCTCCGAGGGAGTGTAGGTAGTAGGAAACGAGGGCGTGTAGTAGGAAAGAGGGGATGCAGCCGCTCACCGCCGACCAGATCCGCGCCTCCTTCGTCAATGCGAGCGGGGACGAGATCGAGCGGATGCCGCTGCCGGGCCTCCACGAGGTGATCTGGGATCAGCGCGAATACCTCGGGTGGCGCGACCCGCAGACGCGCCTCGGCTACCTGGTGCACTGGGCGGACGGCCGGCCGGTCGGCATCGTGCTGCGGGCGGCGGCAGGATCGCTGAGGCCCGGCATTCAGGCGATGTGCTCGTTCTGCCATTCGCCGCAGCCGGCGACGCAGGTGCGGATGTTCAGTGCGCCGCGCGCCGGGGAATCCGGCCGCAACGGCAACACGATCGGCGCCTACGTGTGCGAGGACCTCGGGTGCTCGCACCTCATCCGCATCGCGCCGCCGCACGCGTCGGCGCCGGAGGCGATCGCGGCGAGGGGCGCGGCGCTGCTGGCGAGAGTGAGCAACTTCACTGCAGAAGTGCGCTCGACCATCAGCGATTGATCCCGCGCCGCCGACTCAGCCGGACGGTCCAGTGGGACCGTCCGCGTCGGCTCGCGAACGGCGGCGGCCCACGTGCCGCGGCAGACCGGAAAACGCAGCGTCGACCCCGCTAGAGCAGCCCGTCCCTCGCTTTTTCCGTCAGCACCAGCAGTACCGCCTTCGTGACGAGAGCCGCGAAGCGCGCGCTCTTCTTCATCTGCGCGGCAACGCCCTGCTCCATCGCCGCCAGGTGCGCGGCGTCGGCGTCCAGCACCAGCGTGCCGCCGGCCTCGAGGAAGCGCACCGCGCGCTGCGCGACGGGGACGCCGCTGATCGCCGCCGCGTCGAAGGAGTCGGAGACGATGATGCCGGCGAAGCGGAGGTCGCCGCGGAGTATCCCGGTGACGATCGTCTTCGAGAAGCAGGCGGGGACGCCCGCCTGGATCTTCGGGTACTGGGTCGAGGCCACCATGACGAACTGCGCTCCGGCGGAGATCCCCCGCGCGAAGGCGGCGAGGCGGGTGTCGTGCCGGGTGACGGGAGCGGTGGTCACCGCGGTCGTGTCGGAGTTGCCGGAGGCGTGGCCGATGCCCGGGAAGTGCTTGAGCGTCGCCTGGACTCCTGCGCTGCGCACTCCGGCGGCGAACGCCGCGACGTGCGGGGCGACGGACGGCGTCGTATAGCCGAACTCGCGCTGCAGGCTGCCGATCGGCGCGTTCTTCACCCCCGTCGCTGCGGGCACGACGTCGGCGACGGGCGCCAGGTCGACGTTCACGCCTGCTGCGCGAAGCTGCCGGCCCCAGGTCGCGGCGTTCTTCTCGAGCGCTGCCGGGGCCGACGCGCCCTGCGTCAGCGCGGTCGGGATCGCGCTGAAGCCGGCGCCCTTGAGGCGCTGCACCAGACCGCCCTCCTGATCGGTCGCGATGAAGGGCCTCGCGCCCTTCACGGTGAGCGCCTTGGTCAGCGCGGCCGTTACCCTGGCGGTCCGGGCCGCGCCCTGCATCGTGGTGCCGGTGAGGAAGACGCTGCCGGCCGCGCCCTTCTCGAGGGCGGCGAGCTGCGCCCTCGGCGCACCGGTCGAGGGCACGCCCAGCATGAAGAGCTGGCCGAGGCGCTGCGCAGTCGACATCGCGCTATAGGCGGAGCGCGCGCGCTGCGCCGCCGTCGGCGCGGAATCCGGCGCGGCGATGCCCCCGACCGGTGCGATCGTCAGGGCGGGTACGAGCAGCAGCGACCACACCCAGCGGAGCACGCGACCAGACTAGGCGCAGTTGCCCGGAGCGGTCCCGCCGCCAGCCGGACTGTTCCGGGAAGAGATCCTGCCCGCGCTCGGACGGGGCAACCACCTGGAGACCGGAGATGGGTCGCTCCGGGCGCGCCGCGGGAACGGGCACGCATTCCTGGTCATCTACGCTCGCAGCATGGGTGCTCTGTATGGCGCTTTCCAGGCTCCGAGGTCGTTCCTCGCCCGTCGCCGACTGATGGTCCGGCTCGACTCGCTTCGCGATCTCGCCATCGTCCGAGCCCCCACCGGGTACGGGAAGTCTGTCGCGGTCGCCCAGTGGGCGGACGCGCAGCCGCGGTCCGGGGTCTGGCTGTCGGTCAACTCCGAGAACAGCAGCCGCGCGCCGTTCTGGGTCGATGTGGTGCGTCGGCTCGTCCAGGCCGGTCTGCTGCCGGCCGACGACCCGCAGACGCTGACATTGGGCGACATCGCTCCTGACACCGATCTGCGGGAAGCGCTCCGCAGCATTCTCGGGCAGCTCCGGCGGCCCGCCCTCCTCGTCATCGACGACGCCTATCGCCTGGACGACGCCCTCATCGCGCAGGACCTCGTCGAATTCGTCACGTCGACCCCCCTCGAGGCCGTGGTCATCGCGCGCACCCAGGGAACGCCCGGGCAGGACTGGTCGGTGACCGCGGCGGAGCCCCTCGTCATCACGGCGCAGGAGCTCGTCTTCAGCGTTGATGAGATCGCCGAGCTCCTGGGCGACGATGCACGGGCTCCCCACGTCGGCGCACTGCTCGAGAAGACCGGCGGCATTCCGCTCCTCGCCCGCGCCATCGCTGAGAACATCCGCGTCCGCTCGAACGGCGCGATCCGCAGGGGCGACACGCAGGACGCCGTGGCGCGCGTGCTGCACTCGCTCGTCTTCCACTCCGGTCTCGCCGACGACACCGTCGGATTCGCGCTGCGCACCAGCATCCCGGACCGCATCGACGCCGCACTCGCCGAGGCCATTACGGGCAGGAAAGACGCCGCCGAGCTCTTCGACGACTTCGAGCAGCGCGGGCTCGGGGCATGGTTTCGGCGCAATGACAGCGCCTGGTTCTCCTATACGCCCGGCGTCCGCGACCTGCTGCGCGGCAAAGCGGCGAAGCTGCCCCGCACGGAGGCGAGGCGCATCCATGCGACGATCAGCCGTTACACCTACGAACGCGACATGGCCATCCCGGCCATTGCGCGCGCCATCGCCGCCGGCGACCTCGACTTCGCCGAGATCGCGGTTGCCCGGTACTACTGGCTCTACACCGGGTTCCAATGGCAAACCGTCGAGGCGCTGCTGTCTACGGTGTCAATGCCGGCCATGCGCAACCACCCTGTTCTCGCCATCGCCATGGCCCTGCTGCTCGGTCAGTTCGCGCGCAACCGCGTGCGCACCCTCGAGTACATGGCCATCGCAACCACCGGCAAGCGCCTCGGCCCGGGAACGCCTCCCCTGCACCGCGCCCTGGTGGCCACGATCCAGGCGGGCAGCATGCGAAGCCTGGGCCAGGAGGGCCGCGCCCGCGCCGCTGCCCGACGCGCCGATGCGGCCCTGCACGAGATCGATCCGGACGAGGTCGCCACGAACGAATCGCTTATCGCGATCCTCTACGGGCACACCGGCATCACCTACCTCCACACCGGCGCCGTCGATCGTGCGATCGAGCTCTTCGAGGAGGGCGCCTTGCTGCGCTCGCGCACCATGCGCGGGCCCGGGCAGGTTCTTCCCAACGCCATGGCCGCCGGCGTGCTCGCCGCCGAGGGCCGCCTCGTGGAGGCACGGGAGCACGTCGAGGTGGCGCGGCAGCTCGGAGGGCCCGAGACCGGCATCGAGGACTGGCACCACCGCTACCAGGGGGCGCACTACTGGATCGCCGAGGCACTCCTCGCGCTCGACGCCGGCGAGGTCGAGGCCGCCCAGTCGTTCCTCCACGAGGTGGACCGCCACCTGCACACCATCGAGTTCTGGCCCGCCATCGCCCTCACGCAGGCGCACGTCGACCGCCAGCTCGGCGATCCGCTCGTCGGCGCCGCCGCGATCGAGGCGATGATGCGGCCAGGCGCGCGCCCGACGACCACCGGCTACCTGCACGATCGGCTCCACATCGCCAGAGCCGCCCTTCTCCTCGAGGCCGGCCGCATCGCGGAAGCGCGCACCATCCTCTCCTCGCAGTCGACTGCGAACTGGGACGCGGCGATCGCGACCGCTCAGCTGCACCTCGCCACCGGGCAGCCACAACGTGCCCTCGCGGTGCTCGCCGAGAAACGCGCGGCGCGGCCGAGCACCCGCGCCGAGATCGACGCACTGCTGCTGGAGAGCGTCGCAGCCGACCGCCTCGGCCACAGCACCACCGCGCGCGCCGCGGCATCGCGCGCGGAAGCGCTGAAGCGCGCGGCCGCCCTCCACCGCCCGCTGCTCTTCATTCCCAATCCTGTCGCGGCCGCCATCGCCCTCACCGAACGCGAACGGGTACTGCTCGTGCACCTCGGATCGGGCGCCAGCAGGGGGCAGATCGCCGACGACCTCGTCGTCTCGCCCAACACCGTGAAATCGCAGCTGCGCGTGCTCTACAAGAAGCTCGATGCGGGCTCGCGCGACGAGGCGCTCCAGCACGCCCGCGACGCACAGCTCATCTGACGCCGGGGGCGCGAAAAGCTCAGGCCAGCTGCGGCACCGCCGCGCCGATGAGGTCGATGATCTTCGCGCGCTCGGGCATGTTACGCGTGAAGATGTACGTCGCGGTGAATCCCTTGCCCGCGAGGTCGGCGGCGGCGCGCACGATGTCGTCGGTCGACGACGTCTCGTCGACGACCATCATCGCCGTCTTCTCGATGGTGTCGTAGTCACGGCCGAGCTCGTCG
>NZ_DAIEII010000034.1:0-11523 GCF_027352875.1 Gryllotalpicola sp. | reverse complement strand
GTCGCCCCGGGCGGCGGCGGCGGGAGCGGCCCGCGGCGTCCGCGAGCGGGCCGGCTTCGCCGGCTGCTCTGGAGGCTCTCCCTGGGGCGACTCGTCGCTCACAGGGTCACCGTATCAACCGCGCGCAGTGACGATGGTGGGACGACCCTTGAAGCGCAGGCGGACCTCGTCGTCGCGCACCGGCTGGTCGATGACGTCGTGCTGCACGGCGACGAGCGTGCCGTCCGCGAGCGTCACGTAGGTGCGACGCAGCGACCCGAGGAAGCTCGACGACACCACGGTCGCCGGGAGGCCCTCGGTGGCGAACGTGATGTCCTCGGGGCGCACGTACACGGTGACCTCGCCGGGCTGTGCGGTGCCGAGGATCGGCAGGTGCTGGCCGTAGACGTTGACGACCGTGCCCGAGACGGTGCCGGGCAGCTTGTTCGAGATGCCCACGAAGTCGGCGACGAAGGCCGACTTGGGATTGAGGTAGAGCTCCTCTGGGGTGCCGATCTGCTCGATGTTGCCGTCGCTCATGACGGCGACGCGGTCGGACACGGCGAGCGCTTCCTCCTGGTCGTGGGTGACGAAGATCGTCGTGATGCCGAGCTCGCGCTGGATCCTGCGGATCTCGTCGCGCAGCGTCACCCGCACCTTCGCGTCGAGCGCCGACAGCGGCTCGTCGAGCAGCAGGACGCGCGGGCGGGTGACGAGCGCGCGGGCGAGGGCGACGCGCTGCTGCTGTCCGCCGGAGAGCTGGTGGGCATAGCGCCCGGCGAGTTCGGAGAGCCCCACCATGTCGAGCGCCTCGTCGGCCCGGAACACGCGGCGCGCGCGGTCGACGTGGCGCATCCGCAGACCGAACTCGACGTTCTGGCGCACCGTCATGTGCGGGAACAGCGAATACGACTGGAACACCATGCCGATGTCGCGACGGTTGACGGGCACGTGCGCGACGTCCTTCTCGTCGATGAGGATGCGGCCGCTCGAGATCGTCTCGAGACCCGAGATCACCCTGAGCGCGGTCGTCTTGCCGCATCCCGACGGGCCGAGCAGCGAGACGAACTCGCCCGGGTTGACGCTGAGGTCCACCCCGCCGAGCGCGCGGTGGCCGGCGAAGTCCTTGACGACGTCGATGAGCTGCACCGGCGTGCCTTTGATTACGAGCGGGCCGGTGGGCGGCGTGTCGATGGCGTCGGTCATCGGGGTGCCTTTCGGTTGCGGCCGAGCGAGCCTGCGGCTCCGATCAGCGCGAGGATGAGGAAGACGAAGATCAGAGCGGCGAGCGCGAATGTCGACGCGACGTAGGGGTCGGCGTGCTGCAGCAGTGCGAGCCCGGTCTGGAACGTGTTCTGCTGCAGGAACGAAGCGATCGTGTACTCGCCGAGGACGACCGAGACGGTGAGGAGCGCGGCGGACAGCATCCCGCGCCTGAGGTTCGGCAGGATCACCGACCACACCGTGCGGAACCAGCCCGCGCCGAGCGATCGGGACGCCTCGCTGAGGGTGACGACGTCGACGCCGGAGATGTTCGCCTGGATCGGGCGGAAGGCGTAGGGCAGCACGATGATGCCGATCGCGAACGCGAGGATCCACGCGACCGAGCCGGTAATCTTCCAGACCTGCTGGTACACCGGCACGAAGCCGACCGCGAGGACGACGGTCGGGATCGAGATCGGCAGCAGGCAGACGAACTCGATGAGCTGGCGCAGCCGGCGGTAGCGCAGCTCGGCGAGGATCATCGCCGGCAGCAGGAAGACGAGCATGAGCGCCACGGTCACCAGCGCGATGACGACGGAGTTCTGGATGCCCTCCCAGAGCTGCCGGTACTGGTAGCCGCGCACCGGGTCGCCGAGCGCCGCGAGGTGGTCGAGCGTGAATCCGGAATGCTGGCCGACGGGCTGGAACGCGAAGGCGCCGAGCGCATAGAGCGGGTAGGCGAAGGCCAGCCCGGCGATGACGAGGATCACCGTGGACAGGGTCTTGCCCAGTGTCGCGCCGACGCGCGCCGGGCGGGATCCGCGGCTCATCGCTGCCACCTCGCCGCGCGGCGCTGCAGGGCGGAGTACGCCCACATGACGAGGCCCATGATGACGACCATGCCGATGGCCAGCACGCCCGGGATGTGGGCGATGCCGGAGACGGTCTCGCTGCCGAGGTCCTGCTGCATGACGACGGGGATGAGGATGCCGGCGTTGGTGAGCGCCGCGGCGGTGGCGAACGACGAGAACGCGCTCGCGAAGAGCAGGATCGTCGCCCCGAAGAACGACGGCGCGAGCACGGGGAACGCCACATGCCGCCAGTACCGGAGGCGGCTGCCGCCGAGGGTGGCGACCGCCTCGCCCCACTGCGGACGCAGGCCCTCGACCGCGGGCATGAAGACGATGACCATGAGCGGGATCGAGAAGTAGAGGTACGGGAAGAACAGCCCGGCGACCTGGTAGAGTAGCGGCCCCGCCGTGGGATCCGGGGCGAGCGAGTTGAGGTCGAAGCCGAAGGTGTCCCTGAGCCAGAGTGTGAGCACGCCCGCGCTGCCCATGGTGGCGATGAACGCGAAGGCGAGCATCACGCCGCCGAACTGGGCCAGCACCGAGCTCGCCGCGTCGACGATGACGCGGAGCAGCCCGTCGGGCTTGGCGGCGAGGAGCGCGACGCAGAGGACGGCGCCGATGATGGCCGCGGCGACGGCGACGGCCGCCGACAGCAGCACCGAGTTGAGGAAGGCCTTGAGCACCGACTGGTCGGTGAACGCGGCAAAGTTCGCGAGGGTGAACGAGCCGTCCTCGGTGGTGAGCCCGCTCCAGATCGCGAGCAGGGTGGGGATGGCCATGAAGACCAGGGTGTATGCGGCGAAGGGCGCGAAACCCAGCCAGCCAGCCACGCGGCGCCGGGGCTTGGAAGCCCCGGCGCCGGCGGGCCGATCGGCTGCCGCGGTGGACGCGACAGTCATGCGGTCACGGTATTTACTGACCCATCGCGGCCGGCCAGGCCGTCGTGATGAACGTGCCGGCCGCAGCCGCCTGGTCGGCGGTGAGGAGGGTGATCTTGCTCGGAGCGCCGCCGGCGGCAGCGAGAGCGGCCTTGTCGACGGTGCCGGCCTTCGTCATCGCGTCGAGCGTGGCGGGGAAGGCGCCTGCGGCGAGGAAGAGGTTCTGCACCGTGGGGGTGTAGAGGTACTCCTCCCAGAGGCGTGCGGCCGCCGGGTTGGCGGCGCCGGATGCCACGGCCTGGTTGTAGTAGGAGCCGACAGCCGCGCCGGACGGGATGACCGTCTTGAAGTTCGGGTTGCCGCCCTGCGCGGCGTCACCCCAGGCGAGGTTGTTGTACGACCACTGCAGCACGACCGGGGTCTCGCCCGAGTTCACGGTCGCCTGCGAGGCGACGGTGGGGATGTAGTTGCCGGCGGTTTTGAGGCTCTTGAACCAGTCGACGCCCGGCTGCAGCTTGTCACCCGAGCCGCCGTTGTCGAGCGCGGCGAGGACGACGGCCATGAGGGCCTCGTTCGCCTTGACCGGCGACATCTTGATGGCGACCGCGTTCTTGTACGCCGACCCGAGCAGGTCCTTGAGCGACGTCGGGGCGGTCTTGATCTTCGACGAGTCGTAACCGATCGACATGAGGCCGGTGTAGTCGTAGTACCACTTGCCATCGGCATCCTTGAAGTCGGCGGGGATGTCGGCCCAGTTCTGGACCTTGTAGGGCGTCACGATGTCGAGGTTCTTGTCGAGCACGGTCGTGCCGATGTCGAACACGTCAGGCGCGGTCGACTGGCCCTTGTCGTTGTGGGCCGCGTCGGCCTCGTCCTGCGACGAGCCGTCCGGGTTCTCCGAGTTGATCTTGATCTGCGGGTACTTCGCCTCGAAGCCCTGGATGATCTTGCCGTAGTTGGCCCACGACGGCGGCAGGGTGATGACGTTGAGCTTGCCCTCGGCGTTGGCCGCCGCGACCAGGCAGTCGAGGCCGCCGAAGTCGGCCGCACTGGTGGCGACCTGCGCCTGTGCGGTGGTGAGGGTGGTGCAGGCGGTCGACGAGGTCGTGCCGGCGGCGCCGGTCGACGGGCTCGACGACGACGGGCTGCTCGAGCAGCCCGCGAGGACGGCCGCGACGGCCGCAGCCATCGCGACGCCCGTCGCGACGCGGCGGGTGGTGTTCATCATGTGTGCTCCTTCAGGAACGGGTTTCTTGGTGGGGGAGATACGGGTCGGGTAGGTTCAGGCGGCCGCGAGGGCGAGGGTCGTCGCCGCGAGGCCGAGCGCGCAGGTCATCCCGATGCCGGTCGTGACGGACACGACCGAGACGCCGGGAACGGGCTGCTCGACGAGGAAGTCCTGCGCCGCGCTGGAGGCGTAGATGCCGCGCCAGCGGCGGCGCACGCGGAGCGAGTCGGCCCCGAGGAGCCGGCTGAACTCGCGCAGCAGCAGCTCGTCGACGGCCTCGTCCTCGAAGGGCGACTCGGTGATGCCGTAGTGGTGCGTGTCGCCGATGACGAGCGAGCCGTGCGGGCGCTGCGTGAACATGAGGTTCACGGCGTTCTCGACGAGCTCGGGCGCCGTCTCGGCGACCTCGGCGCGCAGCGCCTCGGCAGCGCCGGTCGAGGCGGGCCCGTCGTAGCGCAGCAGCGACGTGCCGGTGAGGATGCCGGGCGCGACCTGGATGCCGCCGGGGGCGTCGATCTCCATCATCCGCAGCCGGCAGCGGCGGATTCCGACCGCGCTCGCCAGCTCGGGGAAGAAGCGGTCGACATCGTGACCGACGCACACGACGGTGCGCTCGGCGACGATCTCGCCGGAGCTGGTGAGGACGATGCCCGGTTCGACGCGCTGCACGTTGACGCCGAAGCGGAATTCGACGCCGAGGGTCTCGAGGTGTGCGGTGAGCGCGGGCACGGCGCTGGGCGAGTTGAGCCTGAGGTCGAGGGCGAAGTGCGCCCCGCCGACGGCGTCGGGGGCGTCGAAGCCGGCGCGCTCGGCCACCTCGGCGGCGGTGAGGAGGGCGACGTGGCCGTCGCGCTGCGGGGCGAACTCCTCGAGCACGGCGAGTTCGGCCGAGGTGCGGGCGACGACGACGGTACCGGCCTCGGCGACGGGAAATCCTGCCGCAGCACCGAGCGTCAGCCATTCGCTGCGGGCGCGCAGCGCGTAGTCGAGGGCGGTGCCGTTCTGCGCGGTCGTGCAGATGTGCCCGAAGTTGCGGATGCTCGCGCCGGCGGCGAACTCGTCGCGCTCGAGGACGACGACCCGGAGGCCGCCGCGCGCGGCATGCCAGGCGTGCGCCAGGCCGACGATGCCCGCACCGACGACGGCGAGGTCGTATCGGTCGGTGGGCGCGGCGGTGGTCACATCGGTACTTTCGCGGGTCCGCCGGGGCCGGGACGCCGATTCCGGGCAGCATTCATCCGGTGTTCTCCAAGCGTTCGATTTCGCGACATCGAGGTGAAATCGCCGTGAACTCGGGTGAAGACCTCGCGACGGGGACGCCGCGCCCACCTGGTCCGGACCATGCTAGTGGCATGACTATCGCGCTCGTCACCCTCGACATGGCCGGCACCACGATCGCCGAGGAGGGCACGGTGTACCGCATCCTCAAGTCGACCGTCGAGGAGGCGACCGGGATGCAGATCCCCGCCGCCGAACTCGCCAAGTGGAGCGGCACGAGCAAGCACGCGGCGGTGCGCGGCCTGCTGGAAGCGCTCGGCGAGGACGGGACCAGGGCGGATGCCGTCTTCGACGATTTCAAGGCGAGCCTGCAGGCCGCCTACGCGGCCGAGCCGCCGACGCTCTTCCCCGGGGTGCGCGAGGCCGTCGCCGAGCTGCGCGCGCGCGGCGTCAAGGTTGCGCTGCAGACGGGCTACTCGCGCGACGTCGCGGAGCCCCTGCTCCAGGTCGTCGGCTGGGCGGTCGGAGACGATGTCGACGCCCTGGTGACGAGCGACCAGGTCGCGCACTCGAGGCCGGCGCCCGACCTCATCCTGGCCACGATGGCCGCGACGGGCATCGCCGACCCGGCGCAGGTGCTCTCCGCGGGCGACACCGCCAACGACCTCGGCGCGGGGACGGCCGCGGGCGTGCGGTACGTCGTCGGCGTGACGACGGGCGCGTACACGGCGGACGATCTCGCGCGCCATCCGCACACCCACATCCTCGGCAGCGCCGCGGAGATCCCCGGGCTGCTCGAGGCGGCGGGCGAGTTTCCACAGGCCTGAGCAGGGATTGTCGGGCCCCCGCGCCTAACTCTCGCGGCAGCCGCCGCCCTCATCGTGCGCTGGCTGCGCGAGGACGGCACGGAGCACCTCTGGCGGGTCGCCTGCTAGCCGGCGCCCCGCTGGCCCCGAACCCGCCGGCGCAGGTCGCGCGTGCGCTTGAGCTCGGAGAGCGTGGGATGCGCGGAGGTGGTGTCGTCGCGCTGCGGCAGCAGGTCGATGCTCATGCCGCGGGTGAGGTCGGCGGTGTCGATGCCGAGCGCATCGGCGAGCGCGATGAGACTGTGCAGGCTGACCTGGTTCTCGCCGTGCTCGAGGCGGCGGATGGTCGAGACGTCCATGCCTGCGGCCTCTGCGATCTGCACCTGGGTGGCGTGCAGTTCGCGTCGTTCCTCCTGGATGCGCCGGCCCAGCTCGATCGTGGCCTTCGACGGCGCTTCGGACTTGCGGGAGGCGGGCATGCATCCACGGTTCCGCCTGCTGCGACGGATGCCCAGGGCATGACTGCGCCACGCATGTATGCCATTCCCGCTGGTGGCGACGGCGATTTCCCGGCCGCACTGCTTACACTGGCCGCATGCCGCGCGGACGCAAACCCATCAGCCGTTCCTTCGTCGAGAAGGCGCGCGGCGGCAGGCTGCGCGCCGCCGTCATCCCCGACACGATCGACGGGGTGCTCGATCGCGTCATGGCCGCGCAGCGGCCTGCCGTGCTCGCCCACCTCAGCAACCAGATGACGAAGCACCCCCTCGCCGAGAACGCGGAGATCGTCGCCCTCCTCGAGCGCCGCTACCTCGCCGTCGTCACCGCGACGGGCGCGGCCGCCGGTGCCGTCGCGGTGCTCCCCGCCGTCGGCACCGTGAGCGCGCTCGCGCTGTCGGGCGCTGAGACGGTCGCCTTCCTCGAGGCGACGGCGCTGTTCGCGCAATCCGTCGCCGAGCTCTACGGCCTCACCGTCGACGACCCCGACCGCGCCCGCGCTTTCGTGCTCGCCCTGCTGCTCGGCAGCGAGGGGTCCGCGATCGTGCGAGAGTTCGGTCGCGAACTCGTCGATAAGGACGCCACCCGCACCGGCTACTGGGCTGAGCTCATCGCCACCGGCATCCCGCAGGCGGTCGTGCTGCCCCTCCTGGGGCGGCTCAAGAACACCGTCGTGAAGCGCCTGGCCGCCCGCGAGGGCGCGACCATCCTGGGCCGGGCCCTCCCCTACGGCGTCGGCGCGCTGGTCGGCGGCATCGGCAACAATCTCATGGGCCGGCGCGTGATCCACTCCTCGCGCGAGGCCTTCGGCATCGGCTGACACAGCGGCGCCCGCCGGTAACCGGCCTCGACAACGAAGTTCGGGCCCCTTCCCGCGGCGGGAGAGGGCCCGAACTTCGTTGTCCGCGTGGGGATGCCGGGGCTACGAGCTGTAGGTGCCCAGCGTCAGCGTCACATCGTGCGCCTGGCCGCCCCGGACATAGGTCACGGTCGCGCTCGCGCCGCCTGCCGACGCGCGCACCAGCGCGGTGAGGTCGGTCGCGCTCGAGACCGGCAGGCCGTCGAAGTTGGTGATGACGTCACCCGCCTTGAGACCCGCCTTGTCCGCCGCGCCACCCGAGGTCACGCCCTGCAGTTCGGCGCCCACGGTCGTCGCACCCGACTGCGAGGCCGCGTCGTACACGGTCGCGCCGAGCAGACCGTGCGTGGCCTTCCCGCTCGACTCGAGCTCCTGCGCGATGCGCTGGGCGACGTTCGACGGGATGGCGAAGCCGACGCCGATCGAGCCGGACTGATCGGCCGTGGCCGTCGTGCCCGTCGAGGCGATCGCGACGTTGATGCCGACGAGCTGGCCTGAAGTGTTGAGCAGCGCGCCGCCCGAGTTCCCCGGGTTGATCGCGGCATCCGTCTGGATCACGGGCAGTGAGATGGACGAGTTCGGGGTCGGTGCTCCGCCCGGGCTTGGGGAGCCGCCCGGTCCGTTGCCGCCGAACGGCGAGCCGAAGTCGAAGAAGTTGAACGGGCTCGTGCGGTTGTTCTGCTGCTGGTCGCCGCCGGTCGGGGCGGCCGACGAGGCGATCTGGATGCTGCGGTTGAGCGCGCTGACGATGCCGTTGGTCACGGTGCCCGACAGGCCGAGCGGTGCACCGATGGCGATCACCTGCTGGCCCACGTTGAGCTTCGACGAGTCGGCGAACACGATGGGCTTCAGCCCGCTCGCGCCCGTCAGCTTGATGACGGCGAGGTCGTCGGTCGGGTCGGTGCCGACGACGGTCGCCCGGTAGAGCCTGCCGTCGCTCGTCTCGACCTGGATCGTCGCCCCGGCGACCGCGCCGTCGAGCGTGACGACGTGCGTGTTGGTGAGCACGTAGCCGTCGGGGCTGAGGATGACGCCCGATCCGGTGCCCGACGCCGAGGTGGAGGTCACGTTGATGGTGACGACGCTCGCGCTCGCGGCCGCCGCGACGGCGGTGATCTGGGTCGCATCCGAGGGGTTGTTCACCGTGATGGTGGAGGCGCCGCTCGTGCTCGAACCGGAGGTGCCGACGTAGGACGGGTGGACCGCGGCCACTACGCCGCCGGCGATGCCGCCGCCGATGAGCGCACCGACGAGCGCGGCCGTGCCGGCGAGGAAGAGGGGCCGCTGCGCGAAGGGCCTGCGCTCCGGGCGCGGGGTGACGAAGGCGGGGTTCGGCTGCTGGCCGTACGGGTGCTGCTGGCCGGAGTACTGGCCGTACGGCTGCCCCGACTGCCCCGGATGCGGGGCCTGCTGCGCGTGCTGGGTATCGGCGTACTGGCCGTAGCGCGGTTGCGGGGGCAGCGGCTGAGTCGGTGACACGGGCTCCGCCGCGACCGCAGCGGCAACGGGCTCGGCGGCCGGCGTTTCGGCGGCCGCCTCGGACTCGGCAGGTGTCGCCGCCGGCTCTGCCGCGGACGCCGCGACGCCGTCGGCCGCGGTCTCAGACCTGGTCTCGGGGGCGGCCGCCGCTGCCGGCTCGGTGCCGTCGGCGGGGGTCTCCGGCTCGAGGGGGTTCGAGGTGTTTGTCATGGCTACAGCTTCCCCCGGAATCCTGTTCGTTTCTTATGACGCTGCTCAGAGCATCCGCCAGAGCAGCCGGTAGTTTGGACAGCATGATCATCGACGGCCCGTGGCTCGCCGCCGCGCGAGGGGCAGGCCTGCTCGCCGCGGACGGCAGCGTCGCCACAACGATTTTCGCAGAGATGAGCGCACTCGCGGTCCGCACGGGGGCGATCAACCTCAGCCAGGGCTTTCCCGACGAGGACGGCCCCGGCGAGCTGCTCGAGATCGCCCGGCAGGCGATCGCCGATGGCGTGAACCAGTACCCCCCCGTGCTCGGGATGCCGGTGCTGCGCGAGGCGATCGCCCGGCACCAGAAGCACTTCTACGGTCTCGACGTCGACCCCGACCGCGAGGTGCTCGTCACCGCGGGGGCCACCGAGGCGATCGCGGCGGCGCTGCTCGCACTCGTCTCCGCCGGCGACGAGGTCGTCACCTTCGAACCGTTCTACGACGCCTACGGGGCGATCATCGCCCTGGCCGGGGCGCGGCACGTCACGGTGCCGCTCCGCGCGCCGTCGTTCGAGCCCTCGCTCGAGGACCTGCGCGCCGCCGTGAGCGACCGCACCCGCGTCATCCTCGTCAACACTCCGCACAACCCGACCGGCGCAGTGTTCTCCCGCGAGGTGCTCGCCGAGATCGTGGCCCTCGCCGAACGGCACGACGCGATCATCGTCACCGACGAGGTGTACGAGCACCTGGTGTTCGACCGCCCGCACACGCCGATCGCGACGCTGCCCGGCGCGTGGGACCGCACGGTGACGATCTCCTCCGGCGGCAAGACGTTCTCGCTGACCGGCTGGAAGATCGGCTGGGTCACTGCGCCGGCCGCGCTCATCACGGCGGTGCTCGCCGTCAAGCAGTTCCTCACCTTCGCGGGCGGTGCGCCGTTCCAGCCCGCGATCGCGCACGGGCTCGAGATGCCCGACGCCTACTTCTCCGGGCTGGCCGCGACCCTTCGCGCCAAGAAGGACCTGCTCTCGGCCGGGCTGGCCGACGCCGGGTTCGAGATGTTCGACTCGCACGGCTCGTACTACCTCGTCGCGGATGCCGCGCCGCTGGGGTATGCGGATGCCGTCGAGCTGTGCCGCGAGCTGCCGCGCCTGGCGGGCGTCGTCGCCGTGCCGCTCGCCGCGTTCTACACGCCCGAGCACCGGGCCGACGTCGCCTCGCTGGTGCGCTTCGCCTTCTGCAAGCGCACCGAGGTGCTGGGCCGCGCCGCGAACCAGCTCGCCGCGCTCGCCCGATAGCCGCACTCGACTTCGGACCGGCGCTGACCGGGCTGGATCATCCCGTCGGACGCGAGCTCATCCGACGTCGACGCCGTCTACTGCAGCGGCACGACCCCGTAGCGCCTGAGCTTCAGCGACGGGTTCGTGGCGCGCACCTGCGCGAGCACCTCGGTCGAGACGTGCGCGAGGGCGATGTCCGGCTCGTCCTCGAGCTCGGCGAGCGCCACGCCCATGGGGTCGACGATCATGCTTGCGCCGACGCCGACCGGCGGCACGTGGTCGGCCGCGGCGACGTAGACCGTGTTCTCGATGGCGCGGGCGGCGATGAGGGTGCGCCAGTGGAAGTCCTTGAGCGGACCGGCGACCCACTCCGAGGGCACGAGCACGAGCTCGGCGCCGGCGTCGACGATGCGGCGGGTGATCTCGGGGAACCGCAGGTCGTAGCAGGTCTGCAGCCCGATCGTCACGCCGCCGACGTCGAAGAGCTGCGGCTCGTCCAGTGCGCCCGGCTCGACCCATTCCGACTCGTGGGCGCCGAACGCGTCGTAGAGGTGCTGCTTGCGGTAGGCGGCGACGATGCCGGCCCCGGGCTGCACCGCGACGACCGTGTTGGCGAAGCGTCCGGGGGTGCTGCCGGATTCCGCGAGCCCGGCGACGACCGTGACATCCACCTCGTCCGCGACCGCGGCGAGCGCGGTCGTGAACGGCCCGTCGAGCGGCTCCGCCGCATCGAGGAACGCGGCCCCGACGGGGTCGACGAAGAACGACGAGTATTCCGGGAAGACGACGAGCTGCGCGCCCCGTGCGACGGCGGCCTCGGTGAGATCGCGGATCGCCTCGATGTTCGCGTCGACATCGGCGCCGGGGGCGAACTGGGCGACGGCGACGGCGATCTCGGGCATGCCACCCATGCTAGAGTTGATCCTTGTGCCGCGGGGTGGAGCAGCTCGGTAGCTCGCTGGGCTCATAACCCAGAGGTCGCAGGTTCAAATCCTGTCCCCGCAACGAAGAAAGTCCCGGAATCCCTAGGGTTCCGGGACTTTTGTTTGGGG
>NZ_DAIEII010000031.1:0-3829 GCF_027352875.1 Gryllotalpicola sp. | reverse complement strand
TCCGGGTCGCAGACGCCGGGCGCGTAGAGGCAGTCGGCGCCGGCCGCGGCGTACGCTCGGAGGCGGTTGAGCACCTCCTCGATGCCTTCGCGACCGACCCAGAAACCCTCGGCGCGACCCACGAGCAGCACACCGCTGTCGCCGATCGCCTCGCGCGCGGCCTGAATCCGCTCGACGGCGAGCGGCAGCTCGTAGATCGCGTTGTCCCGCCGGTCGGCGGCATCTTCGATCGAGAGCCCCGCGACTCCCGTGGCGACGCACAGGCGGACGTTCGCGGCGACGCCGTCGGGATCGCCGGCATAGCCGTTCTCGAAATCGGCGTTCACGGGAAGGTCGGTCGCGTCCACCAGCTCCTCGATGTGAGCGAGCATCTCGTCGCGGCCCACGCGGCCGTCGGCGACGCCGCGCGAGAACGCGTACCCGGCCGACGTGGTGGCGATGGCCGCGAAGCCGAGGTGTCGGAGATAGCGCGCGCTGCCGACGTCCCACGGGTTCGGCAGGGCGAAGCAACCCTCGCGATGAAGATCGCGGAAGACCTGACGCCGCTTCTCGAACTCTGTCATGTGCTGCGCCTCCCGGTGTGCCTGGCGGATCCGATTCGCGAACGCAGAAGGATAACGAGGCTCCGTCTCATCGGGGCCGATCGTAGCAGCCCGACAGGTCCAGTCAAGCGTGGGCGAGAGGCGGATCGGGGTGACACAGGCCGAGGGAGGTGTCCAAGCCGGGTGATCGGCGAGAGTAAAGGGGGTGAGAGCCCTGCCCGGCAGGCCGGTCGGGCCAGGCTCTCGCCATCGCGCCCGCGCCATGCGCGCGGGGAGGCTGGCCGCCTTAGAAGACGAAATGGTGAGATGGTGATAGCCGGTACCGATTGGCTCGGAGAGGTTGCCTGATCGCCACCGATGCGTTCTCGAAGCGGCCGACCAACGCGAGAAGGTGCGATGCCCTACCCGGGGTCGATCCTTTGTCGTACGATTGTGGTGAAAGAGCCGCGACGGCAAACAAGCAAAGGGGCGCGAAGGAGGGAGTTCGCCGTGCTGACCTTCGACACCGTTGAGAGCAAGAGGCGCGGGTATGCCATCGCCTGGGGAGGTTGCGCACTTACGGGCGGCGGCTTCGTCCTCTTCATCACGTTGCTGTGGGGGCAGGCTCTGCCCGCGGCTGCGATGATGATCGCGGGAGTCATCATGGCCGTGGTTGGAATCGCCAGGGGGTCCCTGTCTCTCGGCGCCGGGGTCCGGCCGGGTGAGGGGCCGGCCGCCGACTGTGTTGGACCCGAGGCCCCTTCACCGCCGAGGCCGAGCTGGCGCGCGCCGATCGATGCCGGAGAAGGAGCCGGCAATCGAGATGTGGCCGCCGGCCCAGCGCCATGCCGCTCTCGCGCCCTTCTCGCGGTCCCGCTCGCTCTGGCGCTCGCACTGTGCGGCCTTCTCGTCTGGGTGCTGTCGCTCCTCGGCCAGCAGTGACGGCGATGGCCGACGTCTTCCGGCGGCACGGCATGACGGTGGCCGAGGCTCCGCCCACGCCGCAACGCCCAGCCGGACGACTCTCGTCCTGGATCGGCCACGCCCGAGGGAATGGTCCGCAGGGCGAGGCCCCGCCCGCTCGACACTCTCGCCTTCGACGTCCAGGGCGCCATGTTCGCACGTGGCCGAACGGCCGCCGCCCGGCGCGGGAGATCCCGGCGCGATGCGTCGCCCGTATCCGTCGCGAGCTCCGTAACGTCGCGACCACGCAGGTTCGCATCATGTGGGAGTTGGGCCTGGGTCACCTTCCGCAGCATCAGTACCTGATACTCGCTGCCGATGTGCCGCGCTCACGGTTCAGCTACGTGCGTGCCTGGTACCAGTTCTGCCCGCTGGTCGACGTTTGTCAACTTCACCGTACCTATCGGCGAGCGCCGGCCTCTGACGATCATCGCCGATGTCTTGTGGGTGGCATGCAGCAATAGGTGAGCACGAAATGCTAGAGTCAAACCGTGCTTCCCGAGTATTGCGCGATCGTCGGTGCCATCATCGGTTCGCTCGGCGGCTGCTATTACCTGTACGAGACCATCGTCGGCAACGCCCAGCCCAACCGCATCACGTGGCTGCTTTGGGGCATCTTCCCGATGGTCATCTTCGTGGCGCAAAGGGCGCAAGGCGTCGAGGGTTTGTCGTGGGCGTCGTTTGTCGCCGGCTTTACGCCGTTGCTTGTCGTCGCTGCATCCTTCTTCAACAAGAATGCCTTTTGGAAGAGCGAACCGCGCGACTACTACCTGATGGCAGCGGCTATCATCGGGATCATTCTCTGGGCCATGACCGACAATCCGAACCTGGCCTTACTGTTCTCGCTGCTGGCCGATATGCTGGCGGGCACGCCGACACTCATCAAGGCGTTTCGCCATCCTCATTCCGAGAGTTGGGTTGCCTATGCTATCAGCACGTTCGGCTTCGGAATATGCGTTCTCTCGGTGCACGCCTACAACTTTGCAAGTACCACGTTCGTTGCCTACCTCTTTGTCCTCAACGGCGCCTTGGCGGTGCTGGCCTCCCGGGGACGTGCGCATAGACAGACAGCTGCCTAGGTGTTCCCGCGATGTCGGCAGTAGTGTGCAGTACGTGTACCTGATCACGATCTCGCCGTGTTCGGCCTACCCTCACGCAGCAGCGAATCCATGGTCCCGAAGAGCCGGATGCGGGACACCGGCACGTCCAGATCTGTGGGGGGCCGGGGAGGGGAACCTCCGCGGCCTACCCGACAGCTGTCACCGGCAGCCTGCGGTGCGAGGCGCGGCCTCGCGATCGCCTCTTTGGGCGCTTCGCCCAGCCTCTTCCTCCGGAGGCCGGCGTTCACCCGTCTTCGACTGACCCGCTCCGGGTGCTACCATGCCGCAAGGTTCGAAAGGGAATTCCTATCGTTTGGCGCGTGCCGGGGTGCGCCGGCGCGCCGTCGAGCAGACGCACGGAGGAACTCAATGGCCGAAGCATTCATCTACGACGCCATTCGCACGCCACGAGGCAAGGGCAAGAAGGACGGTGCACTGCACGAGGTCAAACCGATCTCCCTGGTGACCGGCCTCATGGACGCGATGCGGGCGCGCAACCCCGAACTCGATCCCGCACTCATCGACGACGTCGTGCTCGGCTGCGTGACGCCCGTCGGGGACCAGGGCTGCAACATCGCCAGGACCGCGGCCCTCGCGGCGGGGTTGCCTGTCACGGTGGCGGGCATGCAGCTCAACCGCTTCTGCGCCTCGGGGCTCGAGGCCATCAATATCGCGGCCCAGAAGGTACTGTCGGGGTTCGAGGATTTCGTTCTCGCCGGCGGCGTCGAATCGATGTCGCGCTGCACGATGGGAATGGACGGCGGCGTGTGGCCCCTCGATCCGATGACCAATTACGAGACCGGCTTTGTCCCGCAGGGCATCGGCGCAGACCTCATCGCCACGATCGAGGGCTTCTCGCGCGAGGACGTGGACCGCTTCGCGATGACCTCCCAGCGGCGCGCCGCCACCGCGCGTGAGAAGGGGTACTTCGCGCGCAGCATCGCTCCGGTCAGGGATCGCAACGGCTTGACCATACTTGCGGCCGATGAGCACATCAGACCGGACACGACGATGGAGACGCTGGGAACGCTCGAGCCCGCGTTCGCGATGATGGGCGAGGCGGGCGGCTTCGACGCCGTTGCGCTGCAGAAGTACCACTGGGTGGAGGCCATCAATCACGTGCACACCGCCGGCAACTCGTCGGGCATCGTGGACGGCGCGGCGCTCCTGCTGGTCGGCTCCGACGAGCGCGGGCGCGAGGTCGGACTCACGCCACGGGCGCGCGTCGTCTCCATGGGGGTATCC
>NZ_DAIEII010000029.1:0-36528 GCF_027352875.1 Gryllotalpicola sp. | reverse complement strand
GCGCCGAGCGCCGTCGACGCGTTGCCCTGCGGATCGAGGTCGATGACGAGCACCTTCGATCCGTACCGGGCGAGCGCCGCGGCCAGATTGACGACAGTCGTCGTCTTTCCCACCCCGCCCTTCTGGTTGGAGATCGTGAAGATGCGCGTCTGGGCGGGGGAGTGGAGAACCTCTCCCTCGGCGGCGCGGCGGCGGCGCGTCATGTCTTCGAGCTCGCGCGCGAGGGGCGTGCTGAAGTCTTCGTGGTCCGAGGGTTTCACGTGAAACAAATGCTTTCTGGAGCCATGCTGCCGACGCCGGATGGCGCTAGTTCACTGTAGCCGCCACCGCCGACTCGACCTTTACCGTGCGTGCCCATCGGCTGCGGGCGCCGCGGGCGACGGGGATCAGCGGGCGACGGTACCGCGGATGACACGTGTCACGTCGTCGAGGGTACCCTCGCCGAGTATGACGACTTCGGCGTCGTCGACGCCGAAGTGCCGCAGCTCCTTGGCGGCGGCGTGAAGCTCAGCGGCAGCATTCGCTCCCTTGAGGAACACGAACTCGCCTCCCGGGCGCAGCAGCGGAACGGTGGCAGGCAGGAGCGTGCGCAGTGCGCTCACCGCGCGAGCAGTGACCTGGTCGAGCGGCGCGCCGAGGCGCGTGTCCTCGCCCCGCCCGCGAACCACGTCGACATTGGTCAGGCGCAGCGCTTCGACCTGCTCGTTCAGCCACGCGACACGACGTTCCATGGGCTCGATGAGCACGAAATCGACGTCGGGTCGGGCGATGGCGAGCACGAGTCCGGGAAGTCCGGCGCCGCTTCCCACGTCGCCCGCCCGGCCGGGTCGGAACAGCGGCGCGGCGATCGCGCTGTTGAGAATGTGCCTGGACCACAGCCGCGACGGCTCGAGGGGCCCAATAAGCCCGCGCTCCTCGCCGTGCTCGCCGAGAGCCCTGGTGAACTCGCGCGCCAGCTCGATGCGATCGGCGAACAGCAGCGCGGCCGCGGCCGGTTCGGCCTCAATCATCGTTTCACGTGAAACGTCAGGCGCGTGTGATGACGGTGTGGCGTTCGGAACCCTCACCGTGCGAGTTCGAGACGAAGCCGCGATCCGCGACGAGATCGTGCACGAGCTTGCGCTCGTACGACGACATCGGCGGAAGCGCCGCCTGCGCCGCGCCTGCCTCGATACGCGCGACCGCGTGGTCGACCAGCTCGCCGAGCTCCGCCTGACGGGCATCGCGCGAACCGCCGATGTCGAGGATGAGCCGGGAGAACTCCCCTGTCTTGCCCTGCACGGCCAGCCGGGTCAGCTCCTGCAGCGCCTTGACGACATCCGGTTTGGCAAGAGCACCGAGGTCGCCACCGTCGGCGTGGGAGACCGTGATGTAGACGCGATCGTTCTTGGTCTCGATCTCGATGTCGCCGTCGAGATCGGCGATATCGAGCAGTTCCTCGATATAGTCCGCGGCGATATCACCCTCGTCCATGACGCTGTCCGCCATCTTTCCTACCTCTTCCGCTTCGCGCGATTCTTGCTGACCGGCTGCTGCCGCTGAGTCGGCGGGCGCGGCGGCGTCTCCTCGAGAACGGCGAGATCGCCCTCCGCCGCCACCTCGGCGGTCCCGGCCGCGCGGCGGCGACGCGCAAGGCGCGCCTCGCGCGCCTGGGCGGCCTCCGTGCCCGGCGTCGGCATGTTCCTGATGACGATGTATTGCTGCACCATCGTCCAGATGTTCGTCGTGAGCCAGTAGAAGATGACGCCCAGCGGGAAGGCATAGCCCGAGAACAGCATCGCGAACGGCAGGAAGTACATGAGCATCCGCTGCTGGCGGAAGGTCGGACTGGCTTTGACCTCCGGGGAGATGTTCTTCGAGACGATCTGGAGCTGTGTGATGAACTGTGACGCGATCATCAGGACGACGAGGATCGCCGCGATGACCATCACCGCGACCTGATGATCGGCGAGAGCCCCTTGGAAGCTCTGCTTCAGCGGCGCGATGCCGAAGAGCGAGGAGGCGCCGAATGACGCGTACAGCGGCTCGCCACCGACGACGAGGTTCAAGAGTCCAGTGCCCGCCTGGCCTTCAGCGGCCGTGTGGAGCACGGTGTACAACGAGAAGAAGATCGGGATCTGGATGATCATCGGCAGACACGAGCTGAGCGGGTTCGTGCCCGTTTTGCGGTAGAGCTCCATCGTCTCGCGGCTCATCGCCTCGCGCGAGATCTGGTCGCGCTTGCCCTTGTATTTATCCTGGATCTTCTTGAGCTGCGGCGCGACCTCGAGCATCTTGCGCTGGTTGTGGATCTGGCGCACGAAGATCGGAATGAGCGCGGCGCGGATGACCAGCACCAGACCGACGACCGAAAGAACCCAGGTCAGACCGGAATTCGGATCCATCCCGATGGCGGCGAACAGCCAGTGCCAGCCCACGAGGACGGTCTCGACGATCCAGCGCAGCGGCCACAGGATCTGTCCTATGAAATCAGGCATCGGACTCGATCAGCCCTTTCCTTGGGGTGCGGCCACGACGAAACCGAAACGGGTCAGGCGATAGCGTCGGGTGGCACGCAGCGGCACGTCGTCGATGCCCCCCGCCGCCCACGGATGGCACCGTGCGAGCCGCCCCACTGCGAGCGCCCCGCCTACGAGCACGCCGTGCTCCTGCACCGCGCCAAGAGCGTATGCCGAGCACGACGGGTAGTAGCGGCAGACATCGCCGTAGAACGGCGAGATGACGGCGCGGTAGACGCGCAGCAGCACGACGAGCATGTTGCGCGGTAGCAGCAGCAGTGTGATCGCGGCAGTCTTCATCGGGATCCTGCCCTGTAGACGGCGTGGGTGAGTTCTTCCAGAAGGGTAGACCACGAGGCCTGCGCGGATGCCGGGAAAGCCCTAACCACAACGTCGTGACCCGCAGGAATCTGCGGGAGAAGCTGATGCGCGGCCGCTTTGAGGCGGCGGCGCACTCGGTTGCGGACGACGGCCCCGCCAACGGTCTTGCCGACGATGAATCCGAAGCGGACGCCCCCGCTGCCGTTCGACGCGATGTAGGTGAGAGTGCACTCTCCTCCGACGCGCGCGCCGCGCCGCACTACCGCCCGGTAGTCCACGCCGCGAACGATGCGGTTGGTCTTGGCGAGCACCGCCCGCTGCGGCCTACGCCGACAGCTCGGTGCGGCCCTTGCTGCGACGGGCGGCGAGGATCGCACGGCCCGCTCGGGTGCGCATGCGCAAGCGGAAACCGTGCTTCTTGGCACGACGTCGATTGTTCGGCTGGAAGGTGCGCTTCGGCATGGTTGATCGCTTTCGGAAGAGGTCTCGGGTCGCCTGTGCGACACAACCCATTAACGGTACGCGAAAGGGAGGCTGCGATCAAACCGTGCGACTCGACCCGGCCGATGGGTCCGGGCGCGATACACCGAGTCGGCATGGAACCTGTGGAAAGCCGGTGCAATCCATGCGCTGAAAAGGATTTGATGCATCCCAGCGCAGTCGCTACGGTGACAGACACGGTTATCCCCAGGCAGCGTTGCGCAGGCCACCTCCGGCCCCACGTCGCCGAATCCGCAGTGGATAACCATGTGCACAATGTGCATGATGACAGTTGGGAAACCATGGCGAACGACGATGCGGCTCACTCGGCAGTCTGGGGGGCGATCCGCACCGCTCTCGAGACCGACGAGCGCATTACCCCTCAGATGAGGGGGTTTCTCGACCTCATCAAGCCGAAGGGCATCATGGCGGGCACCATCTATCTTGAGGTGCCCAACGACTACACCCGGTCGATGATCGAGCAGCGCGCTCGCATCCCCCTCCTCGCCGCACTCGGAGGCTTGGGCGACGACGCCGGTGTCGCGACGTTCGCCATCGTCACCAACCCCGACATCGAAATGGACACGGCGGATGCAGCGCCGCCGACCTCCGAGATCCCGATCGTTCCCGATACCGGCGCCGCAACCGGCGGGAATTCTCCCGCCAAAGTCGCAAGCACGACCCGCCTCAACCCGAAATACAGCTTCGACAACTTCGTCATCGGCCAGTCGAACCGCTTCGCGCACGCGGCAGCAGTAGCCGTCGCAGAAGCCCCGGCGAAGGCGTACAACCCGCTCTTCATCTATGGCGACTCAGGGCTCGGCAAAACTCATCTGCTCCACGCGATCGGTCATTACGCGATCAGCCTGTACCCCGGTTTACGAGTGCGTTATGTGAGCTCTGAGGAATTCACCAACGACTTCATCAACTCGATCGCGGAGAATCGCGGGTCAGCCTTCCAATCCCGCTATCGCACGGTCGATCTCCTGCTCATCGACGACATCCAATTCCTTCAGGGGAAGGCGGAGACGCAGGAGGCGTTCTTCCACACCTTCAACACACTCCACGACCACAACAAGCAGGTCGTCATCACGAGCGATCTGCCTCCCAAACTCCTCACCGGCTTCGAAGACCGGATGCGCTCGCGTTTCGAGTGGGGTCTCCTCACCGACGTGCAGGCTCCCGATCTCGAGACACGCATCGCCATCCTCCGCAAGAAGGCGCAAAGCGAGCGGGTCCAGTTCCCTGACGAAGTGCTCGAACTCATCGCCACAAAGGTCTCCAGCAGCATCCGCGAACTCGAAGGCGTCCTCATTCGGATCGCGGCGTTCTCAAGCCTCAACCGCTCGCCCGTCGATATCTCCCTCGTGCAGACCGTCCTCAAAGATCTCATCACGCTCGACGCGGACAATGTCATCGCGCCGACCGACATCATCCAGAACACCGCGGACTACTACCGTCTTTCGGTCGACGAACTCTACGGGTCGTCGCGCTCGCAGGAAATCGCAAAAGCGCGCCAGATAGCGATGTACCTCTGCCGCGAACTCACCAGTCTGTCGCTGCCGAAGATCGGCCAGCTCTTCGGCGGCCGCGACCACACGACGGTGATGTACGCAAACCGCAAGATCAGCGAGCTCATCCGTGAACGACGCTCTGTATACAACGAGGTCGCCGAACTCACCACACGCATCAAGCAGGGTCGACGCTGACCTTGTGGATAAGCTGCGAGTCTTAACCTCACAACCGGCCTCCCGCTGTTCACTTCCGGCCCCGTGCTGTGCACTTGCCACTGCCGTCGCGCATCCCCGCAGCCCCCGGATCACGGCCTCTCACACGCTGTCGACATCTCACAGCGATGTAGTTCCCTACTCGTCGCGGCCCGGCGTCGGGTTATCCACATTTTCAACAGCGGTTATGACTGTTAACCCTGCCTCTCTCTCTTCTGAAACTCGACAACCTCAACCCTCGAGTCGACCCTCAACGCCGCCCGGCGGCGTTGTCCGGCCCAGACGATAAGGTGTGAATCGTGAAGTTCACGGCCAACAGAGACGTCCTCAGCGACGCCGTTTCGTTCGCCGTCAAACTGCTTCCACAGCGCACGACGCTCCCTATTCTCAGCGGCATCCTCGTTCGCGCCACTGAGGGTTGGGTCTCGCTGTCGTCGTTCGACTACGAGGTGTCGTCGCAGACCGAGATCGACGCCGACGTCTCAGAATCCGGGGTCGTCCTCGTCTCCGGTCGGCTGCTGTCGGAGATCGTGAGCAAGCTGCCCAACGCCCCCGTCCGGTTCTCGACCGAGGACAACAAGGTCACCGTGAGTTGCGGATCCGCAAGCTTCACCCTCCTCGCGATGCCGGTCGAAGAGTACCCGACGCTCCCGCAGATCGGGGCACCGAGCGGTGTCGTCCCTGCCGACGCCTTCGCTGAGGCCGTCGCGCAGGTCGGTGTGGCCGCATCCCGCGACGATGTGACCCCCGTCATCACCGGGGTGCAGCTCGAGATCAGCGAGACATCGCTGGGCTTCGTCGCGACCGACCGTTACCGTGTCGCGGTCCGCGAAATCGATTGGGACGGCTCCTCCAGCGGCACGACTGCCGCGACAGCGATCGTTCCTGCGCGCACTCTGCAGGAGGTTGGGCGCACCCTCGGCCATGCCGGTCGCATTCAGGTCACGTTCCAGTCAGGTGGAGACCGGGAACTCATCGCGTTCACGGGGGACAAGAAGACGGTGACGTCGCTGCTCATCAAGGGCAACTTCCCACCCGTGCGGCGCCTGTTTCCGGAATCCGTCGACAACTACGCGGTGGTCAACACCGCTGACCTCATCGACGCCACCAGACGGGTGCAGATCGTTCTGGAGCGCGAAGCCGCGCTGCGCTACTCGTTCACCCAGGACGGTCTGATGCTCGAAGCCATCGGCGGCGAGCAGGCGCAGGCCTCTGAGTCGATCGACGCCCTGCTCACCGGCGACGACACCGTCGTGTCGCTCAAGCCGCAGTTTCTCCTCGACGGCCTGAGCGCGGTGCACTCCGAGTTCGTGCGGATCTCGTTCACGAAAACCGACAACCCCAATAAACCCGGCCCAGTGCTCATCACGAGCCAGACGAGCCGTGAGCAGACGGACAGCGATAGCTACCGCTATCTGCTGCAGCCGAACCTGCTGCTGCGCTAGCTCCAAGGAGGGCCATTCATGCACATCGGCCTCATCGGACTCGGGAACACAGGCAATCACATGCGCGCCCGCCTCGGGAAGAACAGCATCGAGGTCAACAAGTACGACACCAACCCGGCGGTCTCCGATGGCGACTTCCTGGTCGCGGACGTCTCGGATGGCATCCGAGGCTTCGAGAACGGCAACGGGTTCCTCGCCGACGGGCACGCGGTCGAATCGGCGGTATGACAGGGTTCCGGTCTCCATCGCGACCTCCGGTCGCGGACGACTAACAGATGAGAGCGCACCGTTGCACGTGAAACATCTGTCGCTGACGGACTTCCGGAACTACCGCTCGGCTGACGTGGAGTTGACCCGGGGAGTCACGGTGTTTGTGGGGCCGAACGGCCAGGGGAAGACGAATCTCGTGGAATCCCTCAGCTATCTTTCGACGCTCGCATCACACCGAACCTCCGATGACCGGGCACTGCTGCGGGTCGGCTGTGACATGGCGATCGTCAGGGCGCTGCTGCGCCATGGTGACCGGGAGTTGCTCGTCGAAGTTCAGCTCAACCGGGCGGCCGCCAACAAGGCGCAGGTCAATCGTGTCGCGATCCGCACCCGCGACCTGCCGCGGTACTTCTCGAGCGTGCTCTTCGCCCCAGAGGACCTTGCCCTCGTCCGCGGCGAGCCCGGCGTGCGCCGGCGATTCCTCGACGAGCTCCTCGTGCAGCGCACACCGCGCCTCGTCGGGGTGCTCGCCGACTACGAGCGGGTGGTGAAGCAGCGCAACAGCCTGCTCAAGTCGGCGCGAGCACGAGGCCTCAGGGTCGACCAGCTCACCACCCTAGACATCTGGGACGAGCGGCTCGTCGAATTGGGGTCGGAGATCATAGACGAGAGACAGGCGCTCCTCGATGCGCTCGCCGAGCCGGTGCGCCGCGGGTACCAGGCCGTCGCCGGCGCCGATCACCACCCCACTCTCTCCCTGCGTCTCAGCACCCGCGGCGCCGACCCGGAAGAAGAGGACGGCGCCGCAGTGAAGATCGGCGAGGCGGCGGCGTCGACGGTCGATCAGTTCCGCGCCGCGCTCACGGGCGCCCGTCGCCGCGAGCTCGACCGTGGCGTCTCGCTGCTCGGCCCGCACCGCGACGACGTTCTCTTCGAGCTCAACGACCTGCCGGCCAAAGGGTATGCCAGCCACGGGGAGTCCTGGTCATTCGCCCTTGCGCTCCGGCTCGGCGCGGCCGAGCTGCTGCGCGCCGAGTCGACGACGGGCGATCCGGTGCTGCTGCTCGACGACGTCTTCGCCGAGTTGGATTCCGGTCGCCGGGCCCTGCTGGCGCAGGCCGTCGCCGATTACGAGCAGGTCATCATCACGGCCGCGGTGCTCGATGACATCCCGCCGGGACTCGGTGCGGGTCTCATCCATATCCAGGCCGGTGAGGTCGTCCCGTGAGCGAGCCCCGACCGGGCGAGGCGGTATCGGCCTACCTCCGGCTCAAGGCGCTCTTCGGCGCGTCGGCGTCGCGCGCGTCGCGCAGGCGCGGCGAGCGCGCGAAAGACAACGACGCTGAGCGGCCGTTCGGCGCGGGACGCGACGCGCGAGCGCTCGGCGACGTGATCGCGAATCTCACGCAGGAGCTCGGCTGGGACTCCGACATCGAGCGCTCGGCGCTGCTGGCGCAGTGGCCCGCCCTTGTCGGTGACGTCCTCGCCGAGAAGACCGAGCCGATCGGCATCGAGGACGGCGTGCTCACCGTCGCATGCGCCTCGACCGCATGGGCGGCACAGCTGCGCACCATGCGCAACGATCTCCTCCGCGCGATCGCCGAGAGGTATCCGGACGCGGGCATCCTCTCGATCCGCTTCAATGGCCCGGACGTACCGTCGTGGAAAAAGGGCCCCAGATCGATTCCAGGGCGTGGTCCGCGCGATACCTACGGCTGAGACCGCAAATCTGTTCACCATCAGCCTTCCAACGCGTCAGAACGCCGTTTCTGCCCCTCCAGGGGCCGCTGCGCCGGTACAATCGGATAGTGAGTATAGAGCGAACTTCGAACGGGTCAGCCGAGTACGGCGCCGACCAGATCCAGGTCCTCGAAGGTCTTGAAGCGGTGCGCAAGCGGCCGGGTATGTACATCGGCTCGACTGGTCCACGCGGCCTGCACCACCTCGTGCAGGAGATCATCGACAACTCCGTCGACGAGGCGCTCGCCGGCTACTGCGACATGATCCACGTCTACCTGCAGAACGATGGCGGTGTGCGCGTGGAGGACAACGGGCGCGGCATCCCCGTCGATATCCACCCCGTCGAGAAGCGCTCGAGCGTCGAGGTCGTCTTCACCGTGCTGCACGCGGGCGGCAAATTCGGCGGGGGCGGCTACGCCGTCTCGGGCGGCTTGCACGGGGTCGGCTCCTCCGTCGTCAACGCGCTCTCGCACCGCCTCGAGGTCGAGGTGAAGCGCCAGGGCTTCGTGTGGCGTCAGACGTACCACGACGGTGTTCCGGACGCCCCCCTCGCCAAGGACGAGCCTTCCGACGAGACCGGGACCACGATCACGTTCTGGGCCAACGACGACATCTTCGAGACCGTCGAATACGACTACGAGACGCTGCGCTCGCGTTTCCAGCAGATGGCTTTCCTCAACAAGGGCCTCACCATCACGCTGGAAGATCAGCGCGAGAACCTCGACGTCGAAGCGGTCGAAGGCGAGGTCGACCCCGAGGCGGACATCGTCAAGAAGGACGTCTTCCGCTACCAGCGCGGCCTGCCCGACTATGTCGAGTACCTCAACAGGACGAAGAAGGCCGAGGTCGTCAACGACGAGATCATCTCCTTCGAGGCGGAGGACACCGAGCGCAAGCTCTCGCTCGAGGTGGCGATGCAGTGGACGGACGGCTACAGCGAGAGCGTCCATACCTTTGCCAACGTCATCAACACGCACGAGGGCGGAACTCACGAAGAGGGCTTCCGCGCCGCTCTCACGACGCTCGTCAACAAGTACGCGCGCGACAAGGGCATCCTCAAGGAGAAGGACGAGAACCTCTCCGGTGAGGACGTGCGCGAAGGCCTCACCGCTGTCATCTCGATCAAACTCGCCGAGCCGCAGTTCGAGGGCCAGACGAAGACCAAGCTCGGCAACACCGAGGCGAAGGCCTTCGTGCAGAAGGTCGTCGGCGAACAGCTCGGCGACTGGTTCGACCGCAATCCCAATGTCGCGCGCGAGATCATCAGGAAATCGCTGAACGCCGCCGCCGCCCGCATCGCGGCGCGCAAGGCGCGCGAGACGGCCCGCCGCAAGGGTCTGCTCGAGGGCGGCGGGATGCCGGGCAAGCTACGCGACTGCCAGTCGAAGGACCCCTCGATCAGCGAGATCTTCCTCGTCGAAGGCGACTCCGCCGGCGGCTCGGCGACCTCGGGTCGCGACCCGATCACTCAGGCGATCCTGCCGCTGCGCGGCAAGATCCTCAACGTCGAGAAGGCGCGCCTCGACCGCATGCTCGCCAACGCCGAGATCCAGGCGATGATCACCGCGTTCGGCGCCGGCCTGGGCGAGGAGTTCAAGCCGGAGAAGGTGCGGTACCACAAGATCGTGCTGATGGCGGATGCCGACGTGGACGGCCAGCACATCACGACGCTGCTGCTGACACTGATCTTCCGCTACATGCGCCCGCTCATCGAGCTCGGCTATGTGTACCTCGCACAGCCTCCGCTGTACCGCCTCAAGTGGTCGAACTCCGAGCACGAGTTCGTTTACTCGGATGCCGAGCGCGACGCGCTCCTCGTCGCCGGCCAGGCGTCCGGCAAGCGCATCCCCAAGGAGAACGGCATCCAGCGCTACAAGGGCCTCGGCGAGATGGACTATGACGAGCTCTGGGACACCACGATGAATCCCGACACCCGCACGCTGCGGCAGGTCACGATGGACGACGCGGCCGCGGCCGACGAGGTCTTCGCCACTCTCATGGGCGAGGACGTCGAATCCAGGCGCCGGTTCATCCAGAAGAACGCGAAGAACGTCCGGTTCCTGGACGTCTAAGGAAGAGCGATGGCAGACGAAGAAGAAACAACCCCTGGCGGCCGCATCGAGCAGGTAGACCTGCAACTCGAGATGCAGCGCAGCTACCTCGACTACGCGATGGCGGTCATCGTCGGCCGCGCGCTGCCCGAGGTCCGCGACGGCCTGAAGCCGGTGCACCGCCGCGTCCTCTACGCGATGTACGACGGCGGCTACCGTCCCGACAAGCCGTTCTCGAAGTGCTCGCGCGTCGTCGGCGACGTCATGGGCCAGTTCCACCCGCACGGCGACAGCGCGATCTACGACACCCTGGTGCGCCTCGTCCAGCCGTGGTCGCTGCGCTACCCGCTCGCGCTCGGCCAGGGCAACTTCGGCTCGCCCGGCAACGACGGCGCAGCCGCCCCGCGGTACACCGAGACGAAGATGGCGCCGCTCGCTCTCGAGATGGTGCGCGACATCACCGAGAACACCGTCGACTTCCAGGACAACTACGACGGCCGCACCCAGGAGCCGACCGTCCTGCCGAGCCGGTTCCCCAACCTGCTCGTCAACGGCTCGGTCGGCATCGCGGTCGGCATGGCGACGAACATCCCGCCGCACAACATGCGCGAGGTGGCGGATGCCGCGCTGTGGGCCCTCGCACACCCCGAGGCGACCCGCGAGGAACTGCTCGAGGCGCTCATCGCCAGGATCAAGGGCCCCGACTTCCCCACCGGCGCGCAGATCCTCGGCGTCAAGGGCATCCAGGACGCCTACCGCACCGGCCGCGGCTCCATCACCATGCGCGCGGTCGTCAACGTCGAGGAGATCCACGGCCGAACCTGCCTCGTCGTCACCGAGCTGCCCTACCAGGTCAATCCCGACAATCTCGCGGTCAAGATCGCCGAACTCGTCAAGGACGGCAAGATCGCGGGCATCGCCGACATCAACGACGAGACCTCCGGCCGCACCGGGCAGCGTCTCGTCATCACGCTGAAGCGCGACGCCGTCGCCAAGGTCGTGCTCAACAACCTCTACAAGCACACGCAGCTCCAGGAGAACTTCGGCGCGAACATGCTCGCCATCGTCGAGGGCGTGCCGCGCACGCTCGCCCTCGACGGTTTCATCACGGCATGGATCGACCACCAGGTCGAGGTCGTCGTGCGCCGCACGCAGTTCCGCCTCGACAAGGCGGAGGCGGACGCGCACATCCAGCGCGGCTACGTCAAGGCGCTCGACGCGCTCGACGAGGTCATCGCGCTCATCCGTCGCTCGCCGGACGTGGAGGCGGCCCGCGAGGGCCTCATGACGCTGCTCGACATCGACGAGCTGCAGGCGAACGCCATCCTCGCGATGCAACTGCGCCGACTCGCCGCCCTGGAGCGCCAGAGGATCATCGACGACCTCGTTGCCCTGGAGGGCGAGATTGCGGGGTACCGGGCGATCATCGCCAGCCCCGAGCAGCAGCGCACGATCATCTCGGACGAGCTCACGGAGATCGTCGAGAAATTCGGCGACGAGCGGCGCACCGAGATCCTGTTCGGCTTCGACGGCGATATGAGCATGGAAGACCTCATCCCGGAAGAGGAGATGGTCGTCACCGTCACTCGCGGCGGGTACATCAAACGCACCCGCAGCGACAACTACCGCCAGCAGCACCGCGGCGGCAAAGGCGTCAAGGGTGCGCAGCTGCGCGGCGAGGACATCGTCGACCACTTCTTCGTCACGACGACCCATCACTGGCTGCTGTTCTTCACCGACAAGGGCAGGGTCTACCGCGCGAAGGCGTACGAACTCCCCGAGGCCGGGCGCGACGCCAAGGGCCAGCATGTCGCCAACCTGCTCGCGATGCAGCCCGACGAGCAGATCGCCGCCGTGCTCGACATCCGCGACTACTCGGCGGCCAAGTACCTCGCGCTCGCCACGCGGCAGGGACTCATCAAGAAGACCGCGCTCGCCGAGTACGACACGAATCGCACCGGCGGCATCATCGCGATCAAGCTCCGCGAGGACGACGAGCTCGTCTCGGCGCTGCTCGTCGAGGAGTCCAGCGACATCCTGCTCGTGTCGAAGAAGGGCATGTCGCTGCGCTTCACCGCGACCGACGAGGCGCTGCGACCCATGGGGCGCTCGACGTCGGGCGTCATCGGGATGCATTTCCGGGCGGGCGACTCGCTGCTGTCGGCATCCGTGGTGTCCGACGAGGGTTACGTCTTCATCGCCACTGAGGGCGGCTACGCCAAGAAGACCTCGATCGACCAGTACCGCACCCAGGGTCGCGGCGGGCTCGGCATCAAGGTCGCGAAGCTCAGCGACGACCGCGGCGACCTCGCCGGCGCGATCATCGTCGACGAGGAGGACGAGGTGCTCGTCGTCCTCGCCTCGGGCAAGGTGGTGCGCTCGGCTGCCTCAGAGGTTCCTCCGAAGGGCCGCGATACGATGGGCGTCGTCTTCGCCCGCTTCGCAGACGACGACCGCATCATCGCCATCGCGCGCAATACCGAGCGCAACCTCGAGGCAACCGCCGACGCCGCGAGCGAGGAAGGCGAGAGCGTCGAAGAGGAAGCCGTAACCACAGCCGATGAGTAGTGTCGCAGCGAAACTGGCCCGGAAGCCGGCCCGTCCGGTCGGGGCCAAGCAGGTCCGCCTCCGCCTGGTCTACATCGACTTCTGGTCGGCGGTGAAACTGTCGTTCCTCGCCTCGCTGGTCATCGCGATCGTCGGCATCGTCGTCTCGTTCATCCTCTGGACGATCCTCAACAACTTCGGCGTCTTCGACTCGCTCTCCGGCCTCGTCGCCGGAATCGCCAACACCGGTGGCAAGAGCGTGACGCAGACGTTCAGCCTCGGCACCGTCATGGCCGGGTCGGTCGTGATCGGCATCCTCGACGTCATCATCTACACGGCGCTCGGCGCGATCATCGCGCTGCTCTACAACCTCAGCGTGAAGATCACCGGCGGCCTGCTCGTCGGATTCACCAACAACTGATCGCCATCGCGGCCTCGCCGCAGCCGATCACGCGCGGATTCGCGTCGAGGACACGCCTCGGGTAGGCTCGACTCTCGTTGTTCGGGGCTATAGCTCAGGCGGTTAGAGCGCTTCGCTGATAACGAAGAGGTCCCAGGTTCAAGTCCTGGTAGCCCCACTCCGAACGGCCACGGGGCCTTAGCTCAGTTGGTAGAGCGCTTGCTTTGCAAGCAAGATGTCAGGGGTTCGAATCCCCTAGGCTCCACTTTTCCGGAGACCCTCCCTCTCCGCCGTCGGAACGGCGTAGTTTCCGATGCATGACGGTCTCGCGAGCGGACGGGCGAGCCGTACGGATCTCGAATCCCGGTAAGCCGCTCTTCGAGAACGGCTTCACCAAGGGCGACATCGTCGAGTACTACCGTGCGGTCGCCACGGCGATCCTGCCTCAGCTGGCTGAGCGGCCGGTCACGCGCATCCGATTCCCGGAAGGGGTCGATCAGGGCGGGTTCTTCGAGAAGAACACTCCGCGCTACGCGCCCGCGTGGCTTCGCCGCCAGCCGCTGACGGCGAACCCGGGCAGCACGAAGCCGGCGAAGACGGTCGTCTACCCCTTCGTCGTCGACGTCGCCGGCTTGGAGTGGATGGCCAATCAGGCCGTCATCGAATTCCACACCCCGCAGTGGCGGATCGGCTCCCGCGGCGGCATCCGCAACCCGGATCGGCTCGTCGTCGATCTCGACCCCGGCGAAGGTGCCGGGCTCGACGAATGCGTGGCAGCCGCCCGGCTGGTCCGGGCTCGGCTTGGCGATGCGGGGCTCGAGGCCTATCCCGTCACGAGTGGCGGCAAAGGCCTTCACCTCTACGCGCGACTTCCCGGTCGCCGCACCGCGCGCGCGGTGCACGCCTGGACTCGGGACCTGGCGCAACGACTCGCCGCGGAGCATCCGGACACGCTCGTCGCGACGGTCGGCAAGGAGCATCGCCTCGGCCGCGTCTTCATCGACTGGAGTCAGAACCACCCGGCCCGCTCGACGGCGACGCCCTACACGCTGCGCGGCAAAGGCGCGGCCCCGACCGTGGCCGCGCCCCGCGACTGGGATGAGCTGGTCCCCGGAGTGGAGCAGCTCGGCCCCGAGGAGGTGCTGGCGCGGCTGCGAGCAGACGACGATCCGACATCAGCATGGGGGTCTCTGCCCTGAGCGCCGTCGAGGTCGCCTTTCAGACGGTCTCCGTCGAGAAGGGGTAGCGCAGGATCGCGACGGCGCGACTCGACCCCGGCAGGCGCGCGGCGCCGACCGGCACCACCGTCGTTCGCGATCGCAGCGCCCCGCGCAGCGCCTCTTCGACGAGGTCGCGCTCGCCGGCGCTCTCTGCCCCGCCCTGATCGACATCGCCGTCGAGGGCCGGCTGGTCGGGGTCCACGAACACGGTGTCGACCGCGCCGGCAGCGGCCGCGGCGGCGATCTGCGGAAGGTCGGTCACGACGAGCTCATGATCCGGCAATTCCTCCATGCGGTGAATGGCGCGATCCAACTCGGCGTCCCGCCACCGCAGCAGGATAGGCGCGGCCGCGACAGCGAGCTCATGCGGCGAGGCTTCGTCGGGGTTGCCGGCGATCGTCTCGTCCAGCAGTTTCGGGTAGGCGGACGCCTCCCGGTAGATGTCGACGATCGGCTCGGCTGCGGCGAGGATGAGCAAGGGCCGTTCTGGCGCAAGCGCCGGCTCGATCGCGTGGTCCACCGCCCGGCTGAACTCGAGGAGACGCTCCTTGGGATCCTCGGAGTTGCGCAGATGGGCGAGCGTATCGCGGTCGCCGCTGAGATCGAGCAGCACGGTCGACTTCAGGTCGCGCGGCAGGTGCGCGACGTGCACCGCGGCGGGGGGCTGCGGCGCAACCCGCACGAGGCGCACGTCGTTCGGTGACAGCGCGAGCACCATCGCAGGAGGTGCGGGCTGTACCGCCCAGAGCAAGGGCGCGACGAGAAAGCGGTCGCCGACGTAGATCTCGCGCCGCTGCTGGACTCCGACGCGGAACACGCTGACCCCGTCCGACGTCGCGAACAGCGCGACGCCCTTCGCCTCCGGATCGTTCGCACTGCCGGAGGAGACGACACCGCGGAGGACGTCCTCGATGGCCCGGACCTCGTCGGCATCGGCCGCGCGGTCGTTGAGGAGATCGACGACGAGGCGAATGCTCTCCGCCGCCCGGCCCGGGGTGTGCATGCTCTCGCCGCTCCACTCCTCGGGATTCGCGTACACCGTCACGCAGTTGCGATCGCGGATCTCGGCCAGCCTCTTCAGGTCGTCGTCGTCGGGTTTGGGCAGCATCGGGACTCCTCCGGTCGGTAATCGGACGCTTCACGATTGCACCGTCGCTCGGGTGGGCGGCAGGGGCGAAGGTCCTGCCTCGCAGACGGTGCCCGGCTGTCGTCAGGCGATGGCGAGCCTGCGGAACAGGAGCACCTTCATGCCGTCGAGTGCGAACGCGAGGCCGACGGCCGCGACGGCGATGACCGCGATGACGGCGATCGGCATGGGCGTCATGAGGACGCCCGCCACGGCGAGCACGACGATGAGGCCCACCTCGGTGACCGACGAGAGCACGACCCAGCGGCTGGGGCGCGAGCTCCAGAGATGGCGTCGCTCGCGGGCGATGTAGAACACCGCCTGCTCGCTGAACATGAGCGTCACGATCGCGAGCGTCTGCAGTGAATCGATATCGAGCCCGAGCGCGAAGCGGCCGACGAGGAGCGACGCGAGGCAGAAGGCCAGGTCGCACAGCCCCAGGATCACGCTCGCCAGCGTGAGATTGCCGATCCGCCACACGTTGGGCTTCGCGGAGCCTCTGACGTGATCCGTCGATGAGGACATCGCGAGGAAATCGCCGGCGACCATCATGAGCACCATGAGCACGGGTGTGATGATCGCGTGGCCGGTGATGAGCAGGCCGCCGAGGAGGAACAGGACCTGGGCGATCTTGTGGATGACGGAGCGCAACGTGTACGTCAGGATCCGCTGGAACGTCGCGCGCCCTTCGGTGATCGCCGCGAGCACGCCCCCGAGTCCGGGCTCGGTGAGGACGATGCCCGCGGCCGACTTGGCGACGTCCGTCGCGGTCGAGACGGCGATGCCCATCTGGGCCTGACTGAGAGCCGGCGCGTCATTGACCCCGTCGCCGCAGACAGCGACGACATGGCCCAGCGACTGGTACCTCTTGACGAGGGCGAACTTGTCTTCGGGGAACACGCCGGCGAAGACGCCGATGCCGTCGAGATCGGCGTCAGAGGGCGGAGTCGTGGGAGAGGCGACGCCTCCGTCGATGCCGACTGCCTTCGCGACGGTCTCCGCCGTGGCGGCGGCGTCGCCGGTGACCATGACCGTGCGCACGCCGGAGTTCGTCAGCCGCTCGACCAGGCCGCGGGCTTCCGGCCGGGGCGGGTCGGTGAGCCCGATGAGGCCGGCGAGACGGAGGGGCTCGGCGGGTCCGACGGCGACGGCGAGCACGCGTTCGCCCGCCGCCTCCATCTCGTGCGCGGCGTCGGCGAGGCCGTCGGACGCCTGCGATCGCGCCGCGACCGACGCGTACGCCCCTTTGATCACCGTGACGGTCGAGCCGTCTGCCGCGGTCGCGGTCGCGCGTGAGAGCTTCAGGTCGGGATCGAACGGCTCGAACGAGGCCTGCGCGAAGTCGGCGTGGCCTCCGGCGGTCATCGCCGCCTCTCGGATGGCGGCATCGATGGGGTCGGCGCCCGCCGCGGAGCTGGCGAGCGCGGCGAGGGCCAGGACAGCAGGGGGATCGAAGCCGGAGGTTCCGCGGCATTCGCCCACGGCAAGGGAGTTGACGGTGAGTGTTCCGGTCTTGTCAGCGCACAGCAGGTCGACGCCCGCCGCCTCGTCGAGAGCTGACAGGCGCGTTGGCAGCACCCCTCGCCTGGCGAGAGAACGTGCCCCGAGGGTCCCGGCGAGAGTGAACATGGAAGGCAGCGCGACCGGGATCGACGCCAGCATGGAGACCACTGCGAGCGGGGCGATCTCGCTGAAGGAGAGGCGCAGAAGGACGGCGTAGCAGACGAGGACCACCGTCACGCCGCCGTTGAAGAGGGCGAGATTGCGCACGACGCGGAAGATCGCCTTCTGCTCGGTGCTCTCGACGTGAGCGGTCCGGATGAGCTCGGCACCGCGCCCCGACCTGGTCCGACCGCCGGTCGCGACGACTTCGGCGGTCGCCTCTCCCCGTCTCACCAGCGCCCCGGCCGGTGCGTCATCGCCGACGCCGGCTTCGATCGGCGCCGACTCGCCCGTCAGCATCGACTGATCGAGCAGCACCGAGCCGGTCACGAGTTTCGTGTCAGCGGGGACGACAGCTCCGAGCGAGAGCGTCACGAGGTCGCCGCGAACGAGGTCAGGGGCGGGCAGCGTCGCCCAGACCCCGTCGCGGAGCACCGACGCGACTGGGGCGAGGCGATCCTTCAAGCCGTCTAGCGTCGCCTGCGCGCCTCTCTCCTGGAAGAAGCTCAGGCTTGCGTTGAACAGCAGCAGGATCCCGACGACCACCGCCTCCGGATACTCCCCGAGAACCACCTGGAGGATGATCGCCGCTTCAAGCAGCCACGGCACGGGCGCCCAGAGGGTACCGAGGGCCCGTCCGAGCACATGCGAATGCTCGTCCTCGATCGCGTTCGGTCCCTCTGCCGCCAGGCGGCGGTGAGCTTCAGGTGTGGTCAGTCCGCGACCGCTGGTCGCATCGCTCATCTCACGGCGGCGGCGGACGCGCCGCGAATCGCAGACCTCACCTCACCACCGCCTCCATCCGCGCGCTCCTGCCTGCCGGAGCCGCATGCGATGAGGCAGACGAGCAGGTGAGGAACGGCACGACAACGAGGAAGACGATCCACGGCGTCGTCCACCGCCCGTTGAGCTTGTGGTCACGGTAGAGATCGGCGATGAGCGCCCCGAGCGATATGAGAAAGGCGATGAGCGCGAAGATCCAGCACAAGAACGACCAGACCAGGCTCCATCCGTCGTTCCAGTCGAACATCATCGGGAGTCTGAGCCGCTGGCTGTTTCGGGTGTGGCCTTCTGGCTCGCGGCGCTGCCGGTCGCGGCCTCCTCCTGGCGGTGCATGATGAGAACCGGGCAGTGCGCACGTTCGGCGCACGCGATGCTCACGGAGCCGAGCAGGATGCCGACGAGCCCGCCATGACCGCGGCTGCCCAGGACGAGCATGAAGGCGTGCTTGCTTTCCTCGATGAGAACGGGCGCCGGCGAGCCCTGAATCGTCTTGCTGACGAGCCCCGCGGGCGGAGTGCCGTCGAATGCCTTCTCGATCGCGCCGGAGAGGGTCAGTCTGGCATCGGTCTCGGGGGACCAGTCCACGACGGGGTACATGCCGTCGATCGGGGGATACTCCCATGTCGTGATCGCGGTGATCGGGGCGTTGAGGGCGCCGGCTATCGTGGCTGCGCGTCGTAGCGCGTCTATCGACGGGTCAGACCCGTCGACGCCGACGAGGATCCTGGTCGAGTCGTCATCGTTGTCCATGCCCGTCAGCCTGAATCCCCCGGATGCCGTGCAGTAGAGCCCAAAGTCCTGCCTGTCTCGGGATGGCCGTTAACTGCCGAGCCGTGCAGTGCAGCGACTGCTGCACGGCGGGCCTGCTGTTCCACGGTTCTATGCGGTGGGGCTGTGGCTTCCGATGGCGACCTTCTTCGGCGAGGAGATCGCCTTGAGGGGCACGGTGACCTTCAGCACTCCGTCATCGAACATCGCCCGGACCCGGCCTATGCGGGGGTTTGCCTGCTCGGCGGCCGGCGCCGAAGACGGCGGCCTGGGTGCGGCGCTCCATGCCGAGTTTCGCCAGCAGGCCGGAGACATAGTTCTTGACCGTCTTCTCGGCGAGCCCGAGGCGCTCGCCGATCTGCCGGTTGGTCAGGCCTTCCGCGATGAGGTGGAGCGTCTGCTGTTCGCGCAGGGTCAGCTTCGTCTCGTCGGTGACCGGCCCAGAGGTCGGCGCCTGGAGAGACGCCCTCACGCTCTCCGCGACGGTGCGAGATATGAGCTGCTCGCCTCGGGCGGTGCGCCGGATGCTCTCGACGAGGTTCTGGCCCCGAACGTCCTTGAGCACGTACCCGGATGCCCCGGCGAGTACCGACGCGACGATGGCGGCATCGTCGTCATAGGCGGTGAGCATGATGCAGCGGATGTCGGGGTAGGCCGAGCGGATGCTGCGGCAGAGGTCGACGCCGTTGCCGTCCGGCAGGTGGACGTCGAGGACGACGACCTCGGGCTGCGTCGCGGCGATGCGTGCGAGGGTGCGGCCGGCCGATTCGGACTCGCCCACGACGTCGAGATCGGGTTCGTTCCCGATGAGCTCGGCGATCCCGCGGCGGACGATCTCGTGGTCGTCGACGAGGAACACCCTGGTCATCGAGGCGCACCGGTCCGGGGCGAGAGCGGGGCATGCCAGCGCGCTCTGGTGCCTCCTGCCGGACTCCGTTCGAGGGCGAACGTCCCGCCGTGCCCCTCGGCGCGCGCGGCGAGATTGGCGGTTCCGCTCGACCGGGTGCTGGCCGGATCGAGCCCGATGCCGTCGTCGTCGACAGTCACCGTCACGGCGAGGTCGCTGACTGCCACGTCGACGACCGTAGTACCGGCCCGGGCGTGACGCGCGACGTTCGCGAGCGTTTCCCGGACGACGGCGACGACATCGTCGGCAAGATCTCCGGTCAGCATGAGATCGACCGGCCCGGCGAAGGTGATGCGAGGCGGCGCCGCGAGGCTCGGAGTGAGCTCGGCGACCACGTCGAGCAGGCGGTGCCGCACGCGTGTCGCGTCCGAGATCGAGCCGCTCTTCAAGGTGAAGACGGCGGTGCGGATGTCGCCGATGGCCGCATCGATCTCGGCGACGTGCCTGGCGATCGCCTCGGCGTGCGCCGGGTCGGCGGCGATCAGCGACTGCAGCCCGAGCCCGGTCCCGAAGAGGCGCTGGATGACATGGTCGTGCAGATCACGGGCGATCCGGCCGCGATCCTCGATCACATCGAGTCGCTGCCTGTCGAGCCGCGCTCGAGCCAGCGCGATGGCGAGCCCGGCCTGAAGAGCGAATTCCGACAAGGTGGCCAGCTCGGCCGCCGAGAAGACCGGGTCGGCGGCTCCCCGCGCGACGCAGAGCGCCCCGCGCGGGCGTCCGGAGACGATCAGCGGCACGGCCACGACCGGGCCGAGCGCGCGCTCCCCGGCCGGTGACGCGCGCTCGGTACCGCGCGGTGACGCGGCGATCTGCCCGGTGGCGATGGCGCGCGCGGCGAGTGAGCCGTCCGCGGCGAAGACGACGCCTTCGACGGCGTTCGCCCCGATTCCTCGCGCGGCGTCGACGTGGAGCTCCCCTGCGCTGGACCCGGGCGCGACGATGGTCACCAGCTCGGCGGGGACGATGGACGCGACGCGTTCGGCGACGACGCCGAGGACGTCTTCGGTGCCGGGTGAGAGGAGCGCGGAGGTGACCTCGGCGAGCGCCGTGCTCAGCCGTTGCCGTCGCTGCGACTCCTCGTAGAGCCTCGCATTGTCGATCGCGATCCCCGCGGTGGCCGCGAGCGCGGTGACGAGCTCCTGGTCTTCGACGGTGAAGGGCCCATCGCCGCGATTCGCGAGGTACAGGTTCCCGAAGACGACGTTGCGCACTCGGATGGGGACGCCGAGAAAGGAATCCATCGCCGGATGATGGGCAGGGAACCCCACCGAGCGGGGGTCCTCGGAGAGGTGCTCGAGTCTGATCGCCGCTTCGCTGTCGATGACGGCTCCGAGGAGCCCATGGCCCTCCGGCAAGCGGCCGATCTCCAGCGCCCGGTCGGCTGGGATTCCGATGTGGATGAACCGTTCGAGGTGTCGATCGGAGTCGATCACGCCGACCGCCCCGTACTGGGCGTCGACGAGAGTCACCGCGGCTTCGACGATCCGCCGAAGCACGTGTTCGAGCTCGAGGTCCTCGACGACAGCCTGGTTGGCCTCGATCAGGCTCCTCAGCCGGCCTTGAGCCGTGAGGACGCGCTGGGCGCGGTCGACCAGCTCCCCTAGCGCGTTCTCGAACCCCGAACGCTCTCCGTCAGGAAATTGAAGGAGGCCCTCGTCCATCGCCTCACCCCAGATGTCGACTGCCCTGAGTCTACGACCGGCTTCTGTTTTCGGGACCTTTGGCCCTGAACTCCGCGCAGCAGCGGTGGGATTCTGGGCGAGACCCGATCGGAGGCGGTCAACGTGCCTGCGCGCTACATCGTCGGAGTCGACGGTTCCGGACCATCGGAGGCGGCTCTCGCTTGGGCCGCCGACCACGCCGAGCGCGCGGGAGCGCCGCTCGTGCTGGTTCACGTCGAGAGCGAAGAGCGCGAATCGGATCCGTATCGCGCTCAGGTGACGCCCCGACCGGAATTCGGCGCCGACGTCGTGCGGCTCGCTCCTCCCGTTCCGTCGGCCTTGGCCCGCTTCGTGCGGGACGACGACCTGCTCGTCATCGGCACCGGAAAGGCGGGATTCATCCACGGCCGCGTCTACGGCGCCCTGGGCATCCAGATCGCCTCCGCCGTCCGCAGCGGCATCGCGGTGATCCCCGAGGTCGACCTTCGGTTCCGCTCCGGGGTCGTGGCCGGCATCGATCGCGACGAGACCGCGTCAGCGGTCTCCGCTGCGGCCGCGACGGAGGCGGCCGCGCGCAACGAGCCGCTGCACCTCGTCCAGTCGGTGCGTTCTGCCGACTGGCGGCTTCCCAGCGCGCCGGATCATGCGATCGAGCGCGCTGAGTCCACCGTGAGGAAGGGTTGGCCCGAACTCGTGGTCCGTGTGCGCGTGACGGCACGCCCGGCACCGGAGGCGCTGCTGGACGTCGCGCGCGACGCAGCGCTTCTGGTGCTCGGTCCGGGCGGGCCTGTTGGCACGTCGTCGTTGGGGCACGTGCTCCACGACATCCTCGTCAATGCGAACGCGCCGGTGCTCATCGTTCGCTGAACGTGGCGCCCGCTTCACGCGCCTGTGCGAGAGCCGTCCGCCTGAGCTGCCGCGATGACGAGCGAGCCGGATGCCTTCCCGGTTCTGAGGTCGTCGATCGCCGCCCCGGTCTGCGCGAAGCCGTATCGCGTGACCTCCGGGACGAGGCGCAGGTTCTGTGCGAGGCGGAGGAAGGCCGCGCCATCCGCTCGGGTGTTCGCGGTGACGGTGCGGAGGTCGCGCTCGTCGAACAGGTTCTGCGTGTAGTCCATGGCAGGGATGTCGGACATGTGGATGCCGGCGAGCATGACGGTGCCGCCGCGCGTGGTCGCCTGCAGGGCGGCGGGGACGAGCTCGCCGGCGGGCGCGAACACGATCGCGGAGTCGAGCGGCTGCGGCGGCGCGGCGGTCGCATCGCCGACGAAGGCCGCACCGAGTCGGCGGGCGAGCGCCCGGTTGGCCTCGCCGCGGGTCAGCGCGTAGACCTCGGCCCCGGCGGCCATCGCGAGTCGGGCGGTGAGGTGGGCGCTGGACCCGAAGCCGTAGATTCCCAGGCGACCTCCCGGAGGGAGCGTCGCACGCATCAGCGCCCGATAGCCGATGATGCCCGCACAGAGCAGGGGAGCGATCGCCACGGGATCCGCGTCGGCCGGCAGCGGATAGGCGAAAGCTTCCGGGACCACGGCGTATTCGGCGAAGCCACCGTCGGCGTCCCAGCCGGTGTAGCGGGAATCCGGGCAGAGGTTCTCGCGTCCCTCTCGGCACCAGCGGCAGACTCCGCAGGTTGTCCGCAGCCAGGCGATCCCGACTCGGTCGCCCGGTTCGAGGCGCCGCACGGAGGCACCGACCGCGGTGACGATGCCGACGATCTGGTGGCCCGGGACGACACCCGCGCGGTGCACCGGAAGCTCCCGATCGATGACGTGCAGATCCGTCCGGCAGACCCCGCACGCCTCCACCCTGAGGAGGACCTCGTCCGGGGCCGTCCGGGGCAGCGGTCTCTCGACCTCGACGAGGACGCCGGTCTCCGATGTCGTGGTCCAGGCCCTCATCGACTCGGCTCGATCTCAGTCGCGCGCCGCATACGACGCGAGGATCGCGGTGATGTCGATGGGCCGGGTCGCCGGCAGCTCGAGGGCGGTCGGATCGATCGGTGCCGGAACGGGTGATGGGCGGTCTGCGGTGGTCATGGGATGCTCCTCGATGCTTAGGTTTGGGCTCATCGTTCTCGTGCCGCGGTGCATCGATAAGAGTCGAACGTCCCATGCCGCGTGACGACGACGGCCGACGTCCGGCGGCGTAGGTTGAGGCTGTGGCGCAGATAGACCTACGGGTGGCGGCGTACTCCGTCATCGTCGAGGACGGACGCATCCTGCTCGCGCACTGGAACGAGCGCGGCCGCGGCGGCTGGACGCTGCCCGGCGGCGGCCTCGAAGCGGGCGAGGACCCGGCGGATGCCGCCGTGCGCGAGGCATTGGAGGAGACCGGCCACGACGTCGAACTCGTCGAGCTCGTCGGCATCGACTCGCGCATCATGCCGATCGAGGAGCGCGGCGACGACGCCATCCGCCCGCTCCACACCCTGCGGATCGTCTACACGGCGCGCGTCGTCGGGGGTGAGCTGCGCAACGAGCCGGACGGCTCGACCGACGAGGCGCGCTGGTTCGACCTCGCCGAGGTGGCGTTGCTGCAGCGCGTCAGCCTCGTCGACGCGGCGCTCGGGCTCGCGGGTCTGGGCTAGTCGTCGGAGGCCTCGCCGGCGTCCGCGACCCACAGCTCGTCATCCGCGCGGAACGTCTGCCAGACGGCGTAGCCGATGCCACCGATCACACCGAGGGCGAGCAGCCAGCCGAGAGCCTTGCGGCCGCCCCTCTTCTTCGAGGCGATGGCGACCGATGCGGCCTTTGCCGAGGACAGCCTGGCCCGCCTCAGCGCCGCCTGCACGCGAGTGTCCTTGGCGATGTCCGCGACCGACCAGGCGGTACCGAGCACGGCGCCCACGGTGGGAACGACCTGGCCGGCGATGATCTCGCCCGCCTTCCTTGCGGCCTTCGAGGCCTGCGGTCCGACGTAGTGCTCGTACGTCTCCTTGGCGCGCGGAACGCCTTCCTCGCGCGCGAGCTGCGCCGCCTGGCGCGAGGCCTCCCGCGCCACGGACGCGGCCTGCCCGATGACCTCCTGCTGGTGCCGGAGCAGCAGCTCGGCGTCGGCACGCAACTGGTCGAGTTCCTTCTGATGCTTACGCGAAAGGGCCACGGTTCCTCCTCATCGGAATGACTCAATCTTGGCCGGATCGGCTGGGAGACGCCAGTGGCTTCGTCCGGCCGCCCCGCCACCGGAAACACAGTTTTGACTGACAGAATCGAGACATGGCTCAGCACACCGCGGTCGCGACCGTCCACACCAACCACGGCGACATCGTCATCGACCTCTTCGGCAACCACGCTCCGAAGACGGTCGAGAACTTCGTCGGCCTCGCCACCGGCACCAAGGAGTGGACGCACCCCGCCAGCGGCCAGACGACGACGGAGCCGCTCTACAACGGCGTGATCTTCCACCGCATCATCCCGGGCTTCATGATCCAGGGCGGTGATCCGCTCGGCCAGGGCACCGGCGGGCCTGGCTACCAGTTCGACGACGAGATCCATCCCGAGCTGCAGTTCACTGCGCCGTACCTGCTCGCCATGGCCAACGCGGGCACGCGCATGAACGCCATCACCGGCAAGCCGGGCGGCACCAACGGGTCTCAGTTCTTCATCACGGTCGGCGAGACCCCGTGGCTCAACGGCAACCACACCATCTTCGGCGAGGTGGCGGATGATGCGAGCCGCGCCGTCGTCGACGAGATCACCGCCGTCGCCACGGACGGCCGCGACAAGCCGCTGGAGGACGTCGTCATCGAGTCCATCACCGTCGTCGAGCTGTAAGCGCCGAGCCCCGCACCCGCGTGAGCGACTTCGTCGACAGCCCTACGGGCTACTGCTACCGGCATCCGAACCGGCAGAGCTTCGTGCTCTGCCAGCGCTGCGGCCGAACCATCTGCGGCGAGTGCCAGATCCCCATGCCGGTCGGGGTGATCTGCCCCGAGTGCGCGCGCGAGGGCCGCGCCGAGACCCGCGAGCAGCAGCGTGTCCACGCCGGCCCTGCCCGGGTGCGCGTTGCTCGGGCGGCGGGGCGCTACGCCTCATCCGACCGGCCGGTGATGACCTGGTCGCTCATGGCGGTGTGCGGGTTCGTCTTCCTCCTCCAGGTGATCGGCGCCGGCTTCGCCGGGCAGCTTACGCTGAGCGGTCTCTTCATCAACGGGGTGCCCGGCCCCGTCACCGACACGCTCTGGTACGCGGGCGTCTACTCGGACCGCAGCGGCACCTGGCCCGGCATCGGCTTCGAGCCGTGGCGACTGCTCACCTCCGTGTTCGCGCACGCCTCGGTGATCCACATCGCGTTCAACATGTACATGCTCTGGGTGCTCGGGCCGATGATCGAGGGCGTCATCGGCAAATGGCGCTACCTCGTGCTGTTCCTGCTCTGCGGCGTGGCCGGCTCCGACGGCGTGCTGCTCATGACCGACGGCAGCGTCCCCACGCTCGGTGCTTCCGGCGCGATCTTCGGCGTCGTCGCGGCATCCATCGTCATCATGCGCCGCATGGGCCTGCCCATCACCCAGCTCGTGGTGTGGGTGGCGATCAACCTCGTCTTCAGCTTCATCGGCGGCGGGATCGCCTGGCAGGCGCACATCGGGGGGCTGCTCATCGGCATCGCTGTCGGATTCATCTTCTTCGAGACCCGGGCGGAGCGGCGACGACGCGCGCAGTCCTGGCTGCTCGGTGCGACGGGGTTCGTGCTCGTCCTCATCGGGGTGTTCCCGGCGATCATCTGAGCACTATTCATGCACAGCGTTGTCAACAGCTGTGGATGAATTACAGCGCTGTGATTACTTCCAGCGGGTCGTCATGAGGAAGCCGACCAGCGCGATCGCGAATCCGATGAGGATGTTCCACGCCCCGACCCCCGGGATCGGGATCGAGAACGGCACACTCGTCGCGCCGATGTAGTAGACGATGATCCACACCAGACCGACGATCATGAAGCCGAGCATGACCGGCTTGAACCAGACGGGATTGCCGCCGGCGCCGGTCGAGGCGGTCTGCTCGGCGTTGCGGGTACGCGGCGGGCGCGTCTTCTCGGCCATGGTCCAGAAGTTTAGCCTCGGTGCTTTCGGATTCCGAAAAGTTAGGATCACCAGGTGTCCGGTGCCCCGGGGTCTGCGTCGCGGCGCGCGCCGGCGATCGCCCGACGAGGACGGCGTCGGCGCGTCTCGGTTCTCGGTGTCATCGGCGAGGTCCTGGTCACCGCCGGAATCCTCGTGCTGCTCTTCGTCGTGTGGAGCGTGTGGTTCAACTCGTGGGTGCTGAACGGCCAGCAGACATCGGCCGCGGCGAGCCTGGGTCGTGACTGGTTGGAGGGCTCCGCCGCCGCCCCCGCCAGGCCGAGCGTCATCCCCGCGGAGGCGCAGCCCGCCGCGGCGCAGCCCATCGCCGTGATGTACGTGCCGCGCTGGGGCGGCAACTGGGAGCGGGTCATCGGCGAAAGCGTCGACATCCCCGCGGTGCTCGATTCGCCGCACTTCGGTGTCGGCCACTACTCGGGAACCGCGATGCCCGGCGCGGTCGGCAACTTCGCCGTCGCCGGCCACGACACCGGCTGGGGCAACGCCTTCCTCGGGCTCAAGCAGCTCCACGTCGGCGACCGGATCTATCTGCAGACCAAGCAGGGCTTCTACACCTACGTCTTCCGCGACTACGTCTACGTGCAGCCCACCGCGGTCGACGTGCTGCTGCCCGTGCCGCAGGTGCCGGGGGCGATAGGCGACGACCGCATCATGACGATGACGACCTGCAATCCGATGTACCACGGTGTCGAGCGGCTCGTCGCGTTCGCCGTGTTCGACTCGTTCTCGACAACGGCGCCGGCGGCGATCGCCGGCCAGGTCGGCTGATGTACGCGGCGCTGTGGCAGGTGCTCCCCGGGCCGTGGTGGCTGCGGGCGCTCATCCTGCTCGTCGCCGCCGCGCTCGTCGTCGCGGCGCTCTTCCTCTGGGTCTTCCCCTGGATCGACGTTGTCGTCAACGCCGGCCAAGAGGGTACGGTCGGTACATGAGGGTGCTCGTCGTCGACAACTACGACAGCTTCGTGTACACGCTGAACGGCTATCTGCAGCAGCTCGGCGCCGAGACGACGGTGGTGCGCAACGACGAGGTGCCCGACGTCCGGGCCGCGCTCGCCGAGTACGACGCCGTGCTCATCTCGCCTGGCCCGGGCGTCCCCGCCGACGCGGGGGTCAGCATCGAGATGGTGCGCGCCGCGAAGGATGCCGGCACGCCGCTGCTCGGCGTGTGTCTCGGCCACCAGGCCATCGCCGAGGCGTTCGGCGGTGTCGTCACCACCGCGGAAGAGCTCATGCACGGCAAGACCTCGCTCGTCCACCACGACGAGCACGCGTTCTGGGACGGCGTGCGCGAGCCGTTCACGGCGACCCGGTACCACTCGCTCGCCGTCGTCGACGGCACGGTGCCCGACGAGCTCGAGGTGACCGCACGTACCGAGGGCGGCGTCATCATGGCGCTGCAGCACCGGACCGCGCCGATCTACGGAGTGCAGTTCCATCCGGAATCCGTGCTCACCGAAGACGGCTACCGCATGCTCGGCAACTGGCTCGAGGCGGCCGGATTGCCCGGGGCCAAGGAGCGGGCGCGCGATCTGAACCCGCTTGTGACGTCGTAGCGCTGGTTTCGACGCACCGCCTCGGGGATTGCTAGCCGCCCGGCGCGCTCGTGGCCGTGCAGAAGTAGAGCAGCACCTTCGTCCCCTGCGGCACCTCCCCCGGCGCGACCGACTGGCGGTCGACGGGGGTGTTCTTCTGCAGCGGGCAGGTCGGGTCGGCGACGGATTCCGCAGTCAGTTGAAGCGGGGCGGAGCGCAGTGTCTTCAGGGCATCCACCACGTTCTGGCCCATGAGATTGGGCAGACGGACGGTGCCCGTCGAGACGACGATGTCGACCGTCTGCCCCGACACCCCGTTGGCGAAGGCCTTCGGATTGGTGGACACCACCTGGTCCGCTGCGACCGTCGGATTGTCGGCGTGTGTGATCGCGCCGATGGCGAAGCCCTTCGCTCTAAGGTCCGTCTGCGCTTGATCGAGCGGCTCGCCGGTGACGTCCGGCAGGATCGCGGGCGGCGGCCCGCTGGAGACCACGATGGTGATGTTGGTGTTCTTGGTCACCTGGGCACCGGCAACGGGCAGCGTCGAGATCACATTTCCCTTGGCCACCTGGTCGCTCGCCTGACGAGTCACAGTGAAGAGCAGGTCATCGGCGCGGATTTGCGCTTCGGCATCCGTCAACGACAGCCCGGCGACGGCGGGCACGTATCGCGTCACGTTGGCGAGCGGGTTGCCGGGCGATTGCTGCAGCAGCCAGAGCAGCACCGCGAGCACGGCGATGACGACGGCGACGACGCCGGCCCAGATCCACAGCACCGGCGGGCGGCGCTGGGTGCGGGGCAGATCGCGGTCCGTGGCGAGCTGCCGGAACTGCGCCGCCGCTTGGTCGGCCCCGCCCGGCTGTTGCAGCAGGCTCGTCACCGGACCGGGTCGGCGCGGGAGTGGCAGCCGACCGGATTGCACGATGCGCAGGTCTTCACGGAACTCGGCCGGCGTCTGGTAGCGCTCGTACTGATCCTTCTGGAGCGCCTTGTCGATGACGATGTCGAGCGCCGGCGAGATGCGCGGGTTAATCGAGCTCGCCTTGACGGGCAGCTCAGAGACGTGCTGGTACGCGACCGACACGGCGCTCTCGCCCTGGAACGGTGGGCGCCCCGTCACCATCTCGAAGAGCACCACCCCCGTCGAGTAGAGGTCGGTGCGGGCATCCACCCGGTCACCCTTGGCCTGCTCGGGCGAGAAGTAGTTCGCCGTGCCGACGATGCCGCCGGGCTTGTCGAGCGAGCCGGTCGTGTCGCTCACGGCGCGCGCGATGCCGAAGTCGGTGACCTTGACCTGGCCGTTCTTCGCGATCATGACGTTGCCGGGTTTGATGTCGCGGTGGACGACGCCGGCGCGGTGCGAATACTCGAGCGCTGTGAGGATGCCGTCGGTGATGCGCATCGCCTCGGCCGGCGCGAGCGGCCCGCGTCGGATGAGTTCGCTGAGCGGCGTGCCGTCGACGTACTCCATGATGATGAACGGGATGACATAGGCAACGCCCGTCGCATCGGTGACGTTCTCCTCGCCGGCGTCGTACACGCGCACGATCGTCGGGTGGGCCATCCGTGCCGCCGAACGGGCCTCCTGCCGGAAGCGGGTGCGCAGGCGCGGGTCGTTGGCAAGCGCCGGGCGCAACAGCTTGATCGCGACCGTGCGGCCGAGTCGGGTGTCGAGGCCGCGATGAACCTCGGCCATGCCGCCGCGACCGATCAGCGGTCCGACCTGGTACCGCCCCGCCAGGATCCGCGGGTCGTCGGTCACCGCGTCCTGCCCCCCATGGTCACCCGTCACTAGCCGCCCATGGCGGAGCTGGACGGCGACGCCGTCGCGGTACTCGTCGGCGACGCCGTCGCGGTACTCGTCGGCGTCGTGGGCGCCGTCGTCGTAGGCGCGGTCGGGTTGGCGACCACGAGCTGGATCGCCGGCGACTGCTGCGACTCGTTGGCGCCGGCGCACTGGATCGTGTAACTCACCGACGCCTTAGTGCCGGCGAGCGTGTTCGGCACGGTGAAGCTCACCGTGTCGCCGCTCGAGAAGCCCTGGCCCTGGCCGTTGACGTAGAGCTGGTGGGCCGACAGCGTTTGGCCGGCGGGGCAGGAATCCGAAGAGCGGAAGCCGAACACGATCGTCGAACCCGGTACGGCGGGGCTGTCGGTCTGGCTCTTGATGACCGGGCCGGCCGTCGGGGCGCTGGGCTGCACCATCTTGTCGTAGACGTACAGCGTGATCGGCAGACCGTAGGGGACGCTGCCACTCGGGTCGATCCGGGCGACAGTGCCGACCTGAGCGGGTGTCGTCGCCGGCCCGTAGCCGGTCTTCTTGATGTTCGATTTCGAGTAGTTGAGCGCGACGAGCTTGGCGACGGCCTCGTCGTAAGTGAGGCCGGTGTTCTCGAAGTCGTTGGGGTTGATGGTCGGCACCGTCGTCGGTGAGACCGGCGGCGTCGTGATGGCGGTCGTCGGCGGAGCGCTGGAAGTCGAGTCGGTGACGGGCGGCGTGCCGCCATGACCCTGCGAGACGAGCGCCCACACTGTGCCGCCCAGGATGAGCAGCAGCAGCACGATGAGCGCGACGAGTGGCCACGTCCACGGGCTGCGGCCGCGTGTCGAACGCGCGGCGGGGCGTTCGAGCGGAGTCGTCGCCGGACTCGCCGACAGCACCCTCGTCGCAGCGGTCGGTGCGGTGTCGGCCGTGGGCAGCAGGATCGTCGCCGGGGTCGTGCTCTCGAGGCCGAGCACCGCCGGCACTGCCGCCGCGGCGGCGGCTACATCGCCGCGCCGCAGCGCCGCCGCCGCGCGCGAGAGGTGGGCGGCGCTCGCCGGGCGGTCGGCGGGGCTCTTCGCGATGCACGCGAAGATGAGGTTGCGTACCGGCTCGCTGATCGTCGTCGGCAAGGCCGGCGGCGCCTCGTTGATCTGCGCCATCGCGATCGCGACCTGCGACTCGCCCGTGAAAGGCCGGTGTCCCGCGACGGCCTCGTAGGCGACGATGCCGAGCGAGTAGATGTCGGTCGCCGGGGATGCCGGATGACCGCTCGCCTGCTCGGGCGAGAGGTACTGCACCGTGCCCATGACCTGCCCGGTCGCGGTGAGCGGCACTTGGTCGGCGACGCGCGCGATGCCGAAATCGGTGATCTTCACCCGGCCGTCGGGCGTGATGAGCAGATTGCCGGGCTTGATATCGCGGTGGACGAGACCCGCCGCGTGCGCGGCCTGCAGTGCGGCGGCGGTCTGCGCCACGATGTCGAGCGTGCGCTCGGGTGAGAGCTTTCCCTCGCGCTCCAGGATGGTCGAGAGCGCCTCGCCGGGCACGAGCTCCATGACGAGGTAGGCGCTGCCCTCCTCCTCGCCGTAGTCGAAGACGTTGGCGATCCCCTCGTGGTTGACGAGGGCCGCGTGACGGGCCTCGGTGCGGAAGCGCTCGAGGAACGTGGGGTCGCCCAGGTACTCGTCTTTGAGGATCTTGATGGCGACGGTGCGGCCGATGACCTGGTCGGTTGCGTTCCAGACCTCGCCCATGCCGCCGATCGCGATGCGCGAGACCAGCTCGTAACGCCCGCCGAAAGTGAGCCCTGCCGAAGGTCTCATTTTCCCAGCACCGCCTCTAATACCTTTCGTGCCACGGGAGCCGCGACCGCGTTGCCCGTTCCGCTCTGATTCATACCTCCACCGTTCTCGACGACCACCGAGACGGCGTACCGCGGGTTGTCAGCAGGAGCGAAACCTGTGAACCAGAGCGTGAAGGGCTTGTCCGCCCCGTTCTGGGCGGTTCCCGTCTTGCCGGCGACGCTGACACCGCTAATCCTCGCATTCGTTCCCGTGCCCTCCTCAACACCCTTGACCAACATTTCGGTCTCAGTCTTGGCCGTCGCCGCCGACATCGCCCGGCCGAACTGATTGGCCTGGAAGGCCTGCCGGACCGTGAGGTCGGGGGCGAGGACCGAGTCGACGACCGTCGGATTCATCACCACACCGCCGTTTGCGATCGTCGCCATGTTCATCGCCATCTGCAGCGCGGTGGCCCGGTCGTCCATCTGCCCGAAGGCGCTCATCATGAGCTGGGCGGCGTCGGAGTAACCGGGGTAGAGGCTCTTGCTCACCGGCATCGGGATGTCGAACTCGTGGTTGAAGCCGAAGAGTTCGGCCTGCTGCTTGACGGCCGCCGAGCCGAGTTTCGCGCCGAGCTCGGCGAACGGCAGGTTGCAGGAGAACACCTGCGCGAGCTCGATGGACACTGTTTTGGCGCTTCCCGCACACGTCGTGCGGTTGTCGTTGTGGATGACCGTGTTCGAGCCGGGCAGCTTCAGGGACGAGACATTCGGCAGCGGGAAATCCTTCGTATAGGCGCCCGATCCGATCGCGGCCGAGCTCACGACAGGCTTGAAAGTGGAGCCGGGCGGGTTGAGGTCGGTGATCGCCTTGTTGACGAGCGGGTCGCCGGCGGCGCTCGCGAGCTTATGGTAGGCGGCGAGATAGGCGTTGGTGTCGTGGGTGGCGAGCACGTTGGGGTCGTAGTCGGGCTTCGAGACGAGCGCGAGGATGCGGCCGGTTTTGACCTCCTCGAGGACGACGGCGCCCTGCAGGCCGCCGAGTGCGTCGTAGGCGGCTTTCTGCACTTTCGCGTCGATGGTGAGCTCTACGGAATTGCCCTGCGGGTGCGCGCCCGTGAGCGTGTCGTTGAGGCGGCTGAGGAAGTCGGCGTTCGAGGTGCCGGCGAGTTCCTGGTTGAGGGCGGATTCGATGCCGGTTGCGGCGCCGTTGATGGCGTAGTACCCCGTCACCGAGGCGTAGAGCGGGCCGTCGGCGTACTCGCGCTGGTACTTGTAGCCGTCCTTCGACGCCACGGATTGCACGACGGGCCTGCCGCCGACGAGGATCGGCCCGCGCTGCACGTCGTACTGGTCCCCGATGGCGCGGGTGTTGCGGGAGTCGGTGTAGAGGGCATCCGCCTGTCCTACCTGGATAATGGACGCGGCCGTGAACAACGCGACGAACATCGCGAGGACGAGCCAGGACACCCTGCGCAGTTCGCGGTTCATGGCGCTACCGCCCTTGGCTGGTTGCGCACGGTGTCGGACAGCCTCAGCAGCATGGCGACGATGATCCAGTTGGCGACCAGGCTCGAGCCGCCCGCGGCGAGGAACGGCGCGGTGAGGCCCGTCTCAGGCACGACCCGGGTGACGCCGCCGACGACGATGAAGACCTGCCAGGCGACGGCGAACGACAGCCCGGCGGCGAGCAGTTTGCCGAAGTCGTCCTCGCTCGCGAAGCCGATGCGCAGGCCGCGCGCGACGAACACCATGTAGAGGCAGAGGATCGCGAAGAGGCCGATGAGGCCGAGCTCCTCGCCGAGGGACGTGATGATGAAGTCGCTCGCCGGCAGCGGCGTGATGGTGGGATCGCCCTGGCCGAGCCCGGTGCCGAGCAGGCCGCCGTGGGCGAGGCCGAAGAGCCCCTGCACGATCTGGTAGCTGCCGCCGACTGCGTCGTACGTCGACTGGTTGAAGGGGTTGAGCCAGTTCTGGAAACGGCCCTGCACGTAGTCGAGGACCCGGCTCGCGGCGAACGCGCCGCCGCCGAAGAGCACGATGCCGATGACGATCCAGCTGAAGCGCCCGGTCGCGAGGTAGAGCATGACGAGGAAGAGGCCGAAGTACAGAAGACCGGTGCCGAGGTCGTGCTGGAAGACGATGACGGCCATCGCCATGGCCCAGACGAGGATGATCGGGCCGAGGTCGCGGCCGCGCGGCAGGCGCATGCCGAGGACCTTGCGGCCCACGCTCGAGAGCGCTTCGCGGCGTTGCACGAGGTATCCCGCGAAGAAGATCGCGAGTGCGATCTTGGCGAGCTCGCCGGGTTGGAACGAGAGGGGGCCGATGCCGATCCACACTCGGGCGCCGTTCACGTCGCGGCCGATGCCGGGCAGCATCGGCAGCAGCACGAGCACGATCGCGAGCAGTCCGAAGAGGTAGGTGTAGCGCTGGTAGGCGCGGTGGTTCTGCACCGAGACGATGACGACTAGCGCGCAGACGACGGCGATGCCCGTCCACACGATCTGGCGGACGGAGGCGGCATCCCAGCCGATGAGGCCGTCGGCGATGTCGATGCGGTAGATCTCGGCTATGCCGAGACCGTTGATGACCGTCGCGATGGGAAGCAGGAACGGATCCGCGTTCGGCGCGGTGAACCGCAGCGCGACATGCGTGCCGACGATGAGGACGCCGAGACCGACGACGAGGAACGCGAGGGTGAGGTCGATCCGCCCGAGCGCGCCGAGCTGCACGAGCACGAACGAGCTCGTCGTGATGATGAACGCGATGACGAGCAAGCCCAGCTCGAGGTTGCGCAGCCGCTTCGGGATGCGGATGCGCAGGCGCGGGATGACGCTCGTGACAAGGGGGTCAGTCGCCACGGCGCAACCCTTCGACGATCCGGACTGCGTCGGCGAACGAGGCGGCGTTGATGGTCTGGCGCACCTGCTGCTGCTGGTAGAAGTTCAGCGTCGTCACCGAGATCGCGCTCTCCTGGTAGACGTGCGAGAGCTGCCAGGTGCCGAGGCTCTGCTGAACTCCCTCGTAGATCGCGACGTTGCCGTCGGGCGCGACGCCGACGTAATAGCGGGTCTGCGTCCAGGCGTAGCCGCCCCACGCGGCGCCGACGATCGCGGCGATGACGACGGCGATGACGACGGCGAGGGCGATGCGGCGGCGCCGCAGGCGGCGGGCCCCCTCGTCGATGAGCTCCGAGAGGTAGTCGTCGGTCTTCGGCTCGAAGTGCGTCGGCTCGGCGACTGACCGACTCGGGTGCAGGATCGTCGCGGGGATCGGCCGCCAGGCGCTGCGGGTGCGCGGTGCGGGCACGTCGTATGAGATGGGGGCTGCGGCGGCGCCGACCGTGACGGGCTCGTGCGGCTGGACGTCGCGGTCGATGTCGGCGATGATGGCGGTCACGTTGTCGGGTGCCCCCGCGTCGAGGCTGTAGCGCAGCAGCCGATCCGCGGTGGCCTTGGGGCTGAGCTCGAGGGCGAACGCCCGGAGGATCTGGTCGTTCTTGACGAAGCCGCTGAGGCCGTCCGAGCAGATCAGCCAGCGGTCTCCTGGGAGGGTCGGCAGCACCCACGCGTCGATCTCCGGGTTCGCGTCGACATCGCCGAGCACCCGCATGAGCACCGAACGGCGCGGGTGGACGAGCGCCTCCTCCTCGGTGATGCGGCCCGTTTCGACGAGACGCTGCACGAAGGTGTGGTCGGTCGAGATCTGGGTGAGTTCGCCATCGCGGTACAGATAGATGCGCGAGTCGCCGATGTGGGCGAGCGCGACGTGGTCGCCGACGCGCAGGATGGCGCTGACGGTCGTGCCCATGCCGGTGAGTTCCGGGTGCTGGCGCACCGTGTCGATCAGCCGGCGGTTGGCGTCGAGCAGGGCGGTCCGCAGGGCGTCGCGGGCGGCCTCGGCGTCGGGATAGTCGCCGTCGACCTGCTTGATGAAGTTCGTCGCGATGGCGCTCGCGACGTCGCCGCCGGCGTGGCCTCCCATGCCGTCGGCGACGAGGAAGAGGGATTCGCCCGAGTAGCCGGAATCCTGATTCTGGGTGCGGACGCGCCCGACGTGGCTGACGGCCGCGCCGCGCGTGTTCGTCGTCACGCGCGCCTCAACTCGAAGGTGGTGAGGCCGATCCGGATGGGGGTGTCCAGAGGGATCGGCGTCGGCGAGGTGACTCGCCTGCCGTCGAGGAAGGTGCCGTTGGTCGAGTCGAGGTCCTGCAGCATCCACTCGTCGTTCCACAGCATGATGCGGGCATGGTGGGTGCTCGTGTAGTCGTCGTGGAGGATGAGACCGGAGTCGCTGGATCGGCCGATGGTGAGCGGGTCGGGGGTGAGCTCGATCTCGTGGCCGGCGAGCGGGCCCGAGGTGATGGTGAGTCGGCCGGCCGTGAAGCGGGTGGCTTTGACCGGGTAGCCGCCCGACAGCGAGGTCGTCGCCGCGGCCGGGCTGCCCAGCCACGGCTGCTCGCCGGTCTGGTCGCGGGCGAGCCCGGCGAGGGAGTTGGTGCCGTCATCGTCGCCTGACGCCGGCGGCGACTTCTCGGGCGAGCTCATCGGCGGTATCGGAGGCGCGCTCGCCCCGGCATCCGGCAGCTTGCGGACTCGGGAGCCGAAGAGATCGCCCCGCAGCGCGTAGACGATGACGAACACGAACACCCACAGCAGGACCAGGAATCCGACCCTGAGGACGAGGAGCGTCAGTTCGCTGACGTTCACTGCACCGCCCGGGTCGCGCCTCGCAGCGGCTTCGCCACCGGAACCACGTTGAAGACGACCGTGGTGTGGCCGAGGGTGATGGTGTCGCCGGGGTTGAGCACGGTCGGCTGG
>NZ_DAIEII010000073.1:0-10127 GCF_027352875.1 Gryllotalpicola sp. | reverse complement strand
CCGTCGCGGTCTCGGCGTCGAGCGGCTTGCCGTAGACGTGGCCGCCGAACTCGAACGCCGAATCGCTGCCGATGACGATCCCGTCGATCTCGGGGCCGAGCACGGCCTCGGCCTTGAGCCTCGCGAGCAGCAGCACGGTCTGCGCCGCCGTGAGCGCCGCGCCGCGCTCGGCGGCCGCAGCGTCCTCCGCCGCGCGCTCGTCGACGTGGCTCGGGATGACGACCGGTTCGATCCCGGCCTGGCGCAGCAGCATCAGTCGGGCGGGCGATGTCGAGGCGAGATAGAGGGTCGTCACAGCGCCATCCTTCGCCGGGGTCGGCGTTCGGGTCCTCATGCCCCGCCGGACGGGGCCGGAAAGTCGGTCTCGACGCGACGGCGCGGTGCCCGCTCAGCTCGGCGTGAAGGTCGCGACGAGTTCGACGTGGTGGGTGTTCGGAAACAGGTCGTAGCCGCGCACGGCCGTCGCCTCGTAGCCTCCGGCGCGCAGCAGCGCGGCATCCCGCGCGAACGCGACCGGGTCGCAGGCGACGTAGACGAGCTGGGCGGGGTGCATCGCGAGCAGCTCGCCCACCACCTCCGCGCCCGCGCCGGATCGCGGCGGGTCGAGCACGACGGTCGCGGCGCGCTGCCGCGTGCGCTCGAGAGCCGTCGCCTGGGCCGCCGCACCGCGGATCCAGTGCTCGACCCGGCCGGTCACCGCCTGGGCGCCGACCCAGTCGGAGAGGTTCGCACCGGCGTGCTCGGTGGCGTGCTCGGAGCTCTCGACGCTGGTGATGCGGGTGGCCGAGCCGAATCGGTCGCCGACCGCCGCGGCGAGCAGGCCGACTCCGCCGTAGAGGTCGAGGTTCGCAGCCCGCGGGTCGAAGAGCGCCTCGTCGATCGCGCCCTGGACAGCGTCGTACAGTGCTTCCGCCCCGAGACGGTGCACCTGCCAGAAGCCGCCGAGGTCGAGGGCGAACTCGCGCCCGCGCACGACCTCGGTGATCGTCCTGGTCGGGGCCGCGGCAGTCGTTGGTCGGCTGCCGCGCCCCGCGGGGCAGTGGAGACCACCGGCCGAGACAGTGACGACATGCACCTGCCTCGTCGACGTCGCCGCCAACTCGACGGAACCGCCGCCCGCGAAGAAGCGCGTGCTCAGCGGCGCCTCGGCTTCGAGCGCGGGCAGCGCGAGGGGCAGCGACTCGACCGGGATGACCCGGTGGGAGCGGGCGGCGAAGGGGCCGACCACGCCGTTCTCGGCGACGTGCAGAGTGACGCGGGTGCGCCAGCGGGTGCCGTCGACGGTCTCGCCGTCGAGCGGCTCGATGGCGACCGGGGTGTCGACACCTGCCATGCGCTTCAGGGCGTCCGCGACGACCTGGCGTTTCAACTCGCGCTGGTGGGCGAGCTCGATGTGCCCGAACTCGGCGCCGCCGGGGCGCTCGGCGGGGTCGCGCCCGAGCGCGGCCTCCGCCCAGACGTGCTCGCGGCGGTGCGGCGACGCATCCAGCACCCGCACCGTCTCAGCGCGCCAGAACGACTTCTTCGCATCGTCCGACACCCGCGCGAGGACGCGCTCGCCGGGGATCGCATCGGCGACGAAGACGACCCGCCCCTCGTGGCGCGCGACCATGACCCCGCCGTGGGCGACGCCGGTCACGTCGAGTTCGATCTCCTGTCCGGGCATCAGCCGAAGGTGCGCCAGGCGCGCGGCAGCGGCTGTCGCGGCACGCCCGAGCGCACCCAGCGGGAGCGCACCTCGGATTCCTCGCGCAGCGCCTCGGCGCGCACCTCCTCGCCGATCTCCGCCGCGACGACGACGCTCACCGCGGCGACCTCGGTCTCGGTGAGCCCGCGCGTCTCGACGCGCAGCGCCGCCGCGGCATCCGGACTCCAGAGCGAGCTCACAGCGGGATGTTCCCGTGCTTCTTCGGCGGCATCGAGGCGCGCTTGGAGCGCAGCGAGCGCAGTGCCTTGACAACGGCCGAGCGCGTCGCCGCCGGTTCGATGACGGTGTCGATCTCGCCGCGCTCGGCGGCGAGGAACGGCGAGGCGACGCTCGAGACGTACTCGTCGGCGAGCTTCTGGCGCAGCGCCTTGGTGTTCTCGCCGCGGTCGTGCGCGGCGTGGATGTCGGTGCGGTAGAGGATGTTCACCGCGCCCTGGCCGCCCATCACCGCGATTTCGGCCGTCGGCCAGGCGAAGTTGATGTCGGCGCCAAGCTGTTTCGAGCCCATAACGATGTACGCGCCGCCGTACGCCTTCCGAGTGATGACGGTCACGAGCGGGACGGTCGCCTCGGCATAGGCGTAGAGCAGCTTCGCGCCGCGACGGATGACGCCCGTCCACTCCTGGTCGGTGCCCGGCAGGTAGCCCGGCACGTCGACGAGCGTGAGGATCGGGATCCCGAACGCGTCGCAGAAGCGCAGGAACCGGGCGGCCTTCTCGGCCGCGTCGATGTTGAGGGTGCCCGCCATCGAGTTGGGCTGGTTGGCGATGACGCCGACCGAGCGGCCCTCGATGCGCGCGAAGCCGACGACGATGTTCGGGGCGAAGAGCTCCTGGATCTCGAGGAACTCGCCGTCGTCGACGATGGCCGTGATGATCGTCGCCACGTCGTAGGGCTGGTTGGAGGAATCCGGGATGACGAGGTTGAGGCGCTTGTCCTCCTCGGTGATCTCGGTCTCGACCTCGACCTCGTACACCGGCGCGTCGCTGAGGTTGTTGTCGGGCAGGTAGCCCAGCAGGGTGCGTGCGAAGTCGAGCGCGTCGTGTTCGTCGCTCGCGAGGTAGTGCGAGACGCCCGAGAGCTTGTTGTGGGTGAGGGCGCCGCCGAGCTCCTCGAAGCCGACGTCCTCGCCGGTGACGGTCTTGATGACGTCGGGGCCGGTGACGAACATGTGGCTCGTCTTGTCGACCATGATGACGAAGTCGGTGATCGCCGGGGAGTACACGGCGCCGCCGGCGGCGGGCCCCACGACGATCGAGATCTGCGGGATGACGCCGGAGGCGGCCGTGTTGCGGCGGAAGATGCGCGCGTACTGACTCAGCGCCACGACGCCCTCCTGGATGCGCGCCCCGCCGGAATCGAGGATGCCGACGATCGGCACGCCCGTCTTCAGGGCGTGGTCCATGATCTTGGTGATCTTCTCGCCGGCGACCTCGCCGAGCGAGCCGCCGAAGATCGTGAAGTCCTGGCTGAACACGGCGACCTGGCGGCCGTGGATCGCACCGACGCCGGTGATGACCGCGTCGCCGTACGGGCGCTTGTCCTCCATCCCGAAGCCGTGCGAGCGGTGGCGCACGTACTCGTCGAACTCGACGAAGGTGCCGGGATCGAGCAGCTCGAGGACGCGCTCGCGGGCGGTGAGCTTGCTTTTGGAGTGCTGCTTCTCGGCGGCGGCGGCCTCCTTGGCGGTGACGGCCTCCTCATGGCGGCGCTTGAGGTCGGCGATGCGGCCGGCGGTGGTCGTCAGATCGGGGGCCTGGCCCTGCGAGTCGGTCACTTTTTCACTCTACCCGGCAGCCTTCGGGCGATTCCTGTGGCAGGTTCCGACAAATCGGCGACGAGAATGTCGTGGTGTCCGCGCTCCTGCTTCCCACCGCCACGGCGGTCGCGTCGCGTCTCGTCGTCGTCGACCGCACCGGCTCGACGAACAGCGACCTCGTGCGCGCCGCCGCCGCCGACCCCGCCGGGTGGCCGCACCTCTCGGTTCTGGCGACCGACGACCAGGTGGCGGGGCGGGGCCGGCTCGACCGCTCGTGGCAGGCGCCGGCCGGCACCTCGCTCGCCGCGTCCGTGCTGCTGAGGCCGGCCATCGCCGCGGGGAACTTCGGCTGGATTCCGCTGCTCGCCGGCCTCGCAATGACGCGCGCCATCCGCGCCGCCGGCGCAGACGGCGCGCTCAAGTGGCCGAACGATGTGCTCGTCGGCGGACGCAAGGTGTGCGGGATCCTCGCCGAGCTCCTGCCGGGGCCTTCCTCGTCCGCCGCCGGCGGGCAGCCGACCACCGGAGTGGCCGTCGTCGTCGGCTCGGGCGTCAACCTCGCGATGACCGAGGCGCAGCTCCCGGTGCCGACGGCGACCTCGCTCGCGATCGAGGGCGCGGACCCCGATCCCGACGCGCTGCTCGCCGCCTACCTCGGCGGACTGCGCGACCTCGTCGCCCTGCTCGAAGCCGACCCGGACGCCGCCCGCGCCGAAGTCGTCACCGGCCTCGCCACGATCGGCAAGGAGGTGCGCGTGCAGCTGCCGAACGGCGGCACCCTCACCGGCACGGCGACCGGGCTCGACGAATCCGGTCGGCTCCAGGTCGATAACGATGCCGGAACCACCGCCGTCGGCGCCGGCGACGTCACCCACGTGCGGTATTAAAGGAACATGCCCAAGGCGCCGCAGCCGACCCAGACGCAGACGCAGCCTCAGGCCGCGCCTGCCGAGCGGGTCGTCGCGCGCCTCAGGCCGCATGCGAGGCGCCTCGTCGTCCCGGCGATCCTGCTCATCGCGATCTCGGGGCTGTACGGTTATTTCGCGGCGGCCTTCGATCAGGGCTGGGAGAACCTGCTCGTCCTCGCGGCGGCGCTGCTCGCCGGAATCCTGCTGTTCCTGCTGCCGCTCATCGCCTGGCTGGGCAGCCGCTACATCGTCACCACCCGCCGCCTCGTCGTGCGCCGTGGGGTGTTTGTGCGGGTGCGGCAGGAACTGCTGCACAGCCGCGGCTACGAGGTCGTGCTCAGCCAGGGGCCGCTGCAGCTGCTCTTCGGGTCAGGCACGCTGCGGGTCGCAACGGGCGGCGAGACTGCGCTGACGCTGCGGGACGTGCCGCGGGCCAGGGTCGTCCAGAGCGCGCTGCACGACCTCATGGAGCACGCGGCGACGCTGCAGACCGGTCAGCGCCAGGTCATGCAGACGAAGGTCTTCACAGACCAGACGACTGTGTGGACGGGGCGTTGAATTCGGCCACCTCGCCGTCCCAGCGGGCGCTGACGGCGCGCTTGGGCGAGTAGACCCACCAGCGGTAAAGGGCGAAGCGGAACAGTGTTCCGAGCGCCAGGCCGATGACGTTGTTGGAGATGTTGTCGGCGAACTGGCTGCTGAGGTGCATGAGGTAGTGCGAGACGCCGACGCAGAGCAGCGGGATGGCGAGCGAGGCGACGCTCACGATGAAGAACTCGGCGCCCTCGCGCGTCGCGCTGGACTGCCGGTCGGCGCGGAACGCCCAGTAGCGGTTGCCGACCCAGTTGACGACGATCGCCACGACCGTGGCGACGATGGTCGCGTAGATCGCCCCGTAGCGGTCGTGCTGGTTGGTCCAGATCGTCGAGCGGAGTGCGTTGAACACGACGAAGTTGACGACGACGCCGACCCCGCCGACCACACCGAACCTCAGCACCTGCTTCAGCAACGGGATCATCAGTCTGCTTTCGTACGCGAAAATGGACAGCGGGTCCGGAGTCAGGGTACCCCCCGGGCCGATGAAGCACCTGAACGTGTGGAGGGAGGACTTTGTGAGCGGGACCACGGTCGGCGTCATCGGCGGGGGCCAGCTCGCCCGCATGATGATCGCGCCCGCTGTCGAGCTGGGCATCGCGATCAGGGTGCTCGCCGAGGCGCCGCACATGTCGGCCGAGCTCGCGGAGACGACGGTGGGCGACTACCGCGACGCGGCCACCGTGCTGGAGTTCGCGCGCACGGTGGACGTCGTGACCTTCGACCACGAGCATGTTCCGCAGCACGTCCTGCGCGCGCTGGTGGGTGCCGGAATTCGGGTGCACCCCGGCCCCGACGCCCTGCTCTATGCGCAGGACAAGCTCCTCATGCGCGCGAGACTGTCGGAGCTCGGCCTGCCGGTGCCCGACTGGGCGGCGGTGGAGTCGGCCGAGGCGCTCGAGGAGTTCCTCGCCGCGCACGGCGGACGCGCCGTGGTGAAGACGGCGCGCGGCGGCTACGACGGCAAGGGCGTCCGGGTGGTCTCCGATGCGCACGGGGCGGATGACTGGTTCACCGCGCTGGTGGAGGACAGCAACGGCGGGGCGCTCCTGGCAGAAGAGCTCGTCCCCTTCCGCCGGGAGCTCGCCCAGCAGGTCGCGCGCCGCCCCTCCGGCGAGGTCGTCGCCTGGCCCGTCGTCGAGACCGTGCAGAAGGACGGGGTGTGCGCCGAGGTCGTGGCGCCGGCGCCCGCGACGGCGGAATCCACCGCCACCGAGGCCCGCGACATCGCCATCCAGGTCGCCGAAGGCATCGGCGTCACGGGCGTGCTTGCGGTGGAGCTCTTCGAGACGCCCGACGGCCGCGTGCTCGTCAACGAGCTCGCGATGCGCCCGCACAACTCGGGTCACTGGACCATCGACGGCTCCGTGACGAGCCAGTTCGAGCAGCACCTGCGCGCTGTGCTCGACCTGCCGCTCGGCTCGCCGGCGCCCCTCCAGCCGTGGGCGGTGATGGTGAACATCCTCGGCGGCCCTGCGGGCGAGTCGCTCGTCGACCGCTATCCGCGTGCGCTCGCCGGGCGCCCCGCGGTGAAGGTCCACGGCTACGGCAAGGAGCCCCGCCCGGGGCGCAAGGTCGGCCACGTCACCGCGACCGGCGATGACCTGGATGCCGTGCTCGCCGACGCCCGCGGTGCCGCCGCCTGCTTCCTATAGGTCCGCGGTCGAGGCCTCGTACGCGTCGACCACGGTCTGCGGATCGCCGTCGAGCCGGAGCTCGCCGTGGTCGATCCAGATCGCCCGGTCGCAGGTGTCGAGGATCGACTGCATGGAGTGGCTGACGAGGAAGGTCGTCCCCGCCTCCTCGCGGAGCTCGCGGATGCGCTTCTCGCTGCGGTCGCGGAACGCCTTGTCGCCGACGGCGAGCGCCTCGTCGACGAGGAGGATCTGGTGCGCCTTCGCCATCGCGATCGAGAACTTGAGCCGCGCCGACATGCCGCTCGAATAGGTGCGCATCGGGTAGTTGAGGTGCTCTTTGAGGCCGGAGAACTCGGCGATGTAGTCGTACGACGCCTCGGCCTCGGCGGGGGTCATCCCGAGCGCGAGCGCGCCGAGGTTGATGTTCTTATGGCCGTCGAGGCGGGGCAGCAGGGCCGAGCCGACGCCGAGCAGGCTCGGCTGGGAGGTTGCGTACACTGCGCCCTCGCTCGCCGGGGTGAAGCCCGCGACCGTACGCAGCAGCGTCGACTTGCCCGAGCCGTTGTGGCCGATGACGCCGATGTTCTCGCCCTCGTAGACCGTGAAGCTCACGCCCCGCAGCGCATGGACCTCTTTGATGCCGCGCTCGAAGCGGCCGACCCGCCGTCCCACCCGGCGGCCGGTCGCATACACCTTGTACCGCACGTGCACGTCGTCGACGATGACGACGGGCCTGCGCTCGCTACTCGACACGCCCGTACCTCTCTTCCGCGGACCAGAAGAACAAGAGCCCGATCACCGGAAGCAGCACCGACCACCCGACTAGGGCGGTCCATTCCCACTGGGTGAGCGGCCCGTAGCCGGGCAGCAGGAAGCTGTGCATGGCCTCGACGAAGTCGTACACCGGGTTGATCTGGAAGAGGTGGATCAGCGTCTGGTTCTTCGTCACGGACTGCAGCGTGAAGAAGATGCCGCTGCCGTAGAACAGCAGCCGGTTGATGAACGGGATGATCTGGCTGAGATCGCGGAAGTGCACCGTGAGCCGTGCCGAGATGAGCGCAAGGCCTGTGTTGAGCAGCGTCATCAAACCGAGCATCGGGATGACGAGCAGCCAGTTCCAGCTCGGCCATTGCTGGAACGCCAGCAGTGCGAGCACCAGCACGACCCACATGGGCCAGAGCTCGAAGATGTTGCGCAGGACGGCGCTGATCGGCAGCAGGATGCGGGGGAAGGCGAGGCTCGTCACGAGCGACTGGTTGCCCGTGATCGACTTGGCTCCCTGATCGAAGCACTTCGCGAAGAACTCGAACGTCGTCACGCCGACGAGCAGGTGCGGCACGAAGTTGTGGGGTCGATCGGGGCCGAGGATGACGCCGAAGAGCAGGCCGTAGATGACCGCCGAGAGGAATGGCCGCACGATCACCCACAGCGAGCCGAGCCGGGAGTCCGAGTCACCCGCCTCGACGGTGTAGCGCGAGAGCGTGATCGCGAAATAGCGGCGGCGCCAGGCCTCGGCGAGATACCGACCGAGCGGGGGTCTCGCACCCATGCGGGACAGACCGTACTTCTTGGCCATCTCCGCCGCGGCGCTATTGGTCACGTGCCGAAACCCTAGCAGCGCGGGTCTGGGGAACCTCTCAGGCCGCGCCCGCGTGGCATCCGGCACCGCCCCAGGCGCGCTGCCTAGCATGGTCGCATGCCTACCGACGTCGCCATCATCATGGGGTCCGACAGCGATTGGCCGACCATGAAGGCGGCGGCGGAGATCCTCGACCAGTTCGGCGTCGGGTACGAGGCCGATGTCGTCTCGGCCCATCGCACCCCCGAGACGATGATCGCCTTCGGCAGGGCCGCTGCCGGCCGCGGCATCCGCGTCATCATCGCAGGAGCCGGCGGCGCGGCCCACCTCCCGGGCATGGTCGCCTCGGTGACGACGCTTCCCGTCATCGGCGTGCCGGTGGCCCTCCAGCACCTCGATGGCATCGACTCGCTGCTCTCGATCGTGCAGATGCCCGCGGGCATCCCGGTTGCGACCGTGTCGATCGGCGGGGCCGCGAACGCCGGATTGCTCGCCGTGCGCATTCTCGCCTCCGGCGACCCGGCGCTCAGCGCCGAACTCGCCGACTACGCCGCATCGCTCGCCTCTCTCGTCGACGAGAAGAGCAAGGCCCTCAAGAACGCATGACGCTCTCGACTCCGATCCGGAACCCGGATGCTCGGTCCGAGGCAACGATGACCCGGCGCGGCTGGTGGCTCGTCGTCCTCAACTTCCTGCTGCCGGGCAGCGCCCAGCTCATCGCGGGCAACCGCGGCCTCGGCAGGTTCGGGTTGCGGATGATGCTGCTGTTCTGGCTCATCGTCGCAGCGCTCGTCGTCGTCTTCCTCGTCAAGCGCACCCTCGTCATCGAGTGGGCCACCCAGGCCTGGTTCCTCGCCGGCGCCGAGGCGTTCCTCATCGTCTTCGGCCTGCTCTGGATCGTCCTCACCATCGACACGCTGCGCCTGGTGCACTTCGTCAGGGTGAGTGGGGGCGGCCGGTGGGGCATCGCGCTCTTCACGGTGTTCGCCCTCGTCGGCGGTGTGGGCGTCGCCGGCTACGGCGTGACCCTCACCGCGACGGTGCGGCAGACACTCGGCGACATCTTCACGAGCGGGCCGAGCGAACCGCCCGTCGCCGGCCGATACAACATCATGCTGCTCGGCGGCGACGCCGGCCCCGGCCGCTCGGGCATGCGCCCCGACTCGATATCGGTCATCAGCATCGACGCGACCACGGGCAAGGCCGTCAACATCGGCCTGCCCCGCAACCTCGACCAGATTCCGTTCCGGAAGGGCTCGCCAGCGGCGCAACTCTATCCGAGCGGATACGGCACCGGCGGGCGCTGCGACGTCGACGTCTGCCAGCTCAACTCGATCTACACCGAGTTCACCATCTACAAGTCGGCACTCTACAAGGGCCACATCACCGCCCACTCCAGCGCGGGCATCGAGGCGATGCGCGACGCGCTCGAGGGTGCGACGGGCCTCACGATCCAGTACTTCGCGGTCGTCGACATGGAGGGCTTCGCCCAGCTCGTCGACGCGCTCGGCGGCGTCACGATCGACGCGAAGGAGAAGCTGCCGATCGCCGACAAGGGCGACGCGAACGGCAATCCCATCACGACGGGATGGATCTACCCCGGCGTCCAGCGCATGGACGGTCACACCGCCCAGTGGTACGCCCGTTCGCGGGAGACGACGAGCGACTACGACCGGATGGCCCGCCAGCGCCAGCTCGAGAACGCGATCCTCGCCCAGATGAACCCGGCGAACGTGCTCACGAAATTCCAGGCCGTCGCCGCGGCCGGCAAGCAGATCATCACGACCGACATCCCGCAGTCGATGCTGAGCTATTTCGTCGACCTCGCCGACAAGACGAAGTCCGTCGGCATCGTCTCGCTCGACCTCGTGCCGCCCACCGTGCCGGACCCGTCGAACCCGGACTGGGCGGCCATCCACGCGCTCCTCACGAGCACGATCGC
>NZ_DAIEII010000067.1:0-41779 GCF_027352875.1 Gryllotalpicola sp. | reverse complement strand
ACCGATCTCCAGCGACCGCTGCACCGTCAACGCGGAGACACCATTCTTGGCCGAAACGAACATCCAGCACGCCTCGAACCACACCGTCAGAGGCGTGCGCCGCCGGTCGAACAACGTCCCCGCCGTCACCGCGGTCCGCCTACCGCAGCGCCGGCACCGGTACCCGCCGTCCGCTACCCGCCAGCCGCCCGCGCCCCCGCAATGCGGGCAGACGAACCCCGCCGGCCATCGGACCCAGTCGAGGTAATCGAGGCAGTCCTCATCTGTAGCGAACCACGACCTCAACTCGCCCGCCGACCTGGGGTAATGCACACCTGCGCGCAGGCGATCAACCACACGCCAAAGACCACTCCGCTCAGATGAATAGCCCTAAGGAACGTTTCATCCCTTGAGCCTCGTCGTAGCCTTCCTAACTCATTACAGATAGGCTTCATGTGTAGAGAGTTGGGAGGTGGATGATGGCGGCGGACCTCGGACCCGTGTTCACGCTCGGCGACGCTCGCACCGCAGGCCTGCGGAAAGATCAGGTTTACGACCTTCTCGCGAAGGGTGAGATCGAACGCGTAGGTCGCGGCGTGTATCTGCGTCCTGACAAGATCGACACTGCCTTTGCTTCGCTCGCCGCAGCAACGGCCGTGCGTGAAGAGGCGACGTTGTGTCTAACGAGTGCGCTCGTGCACCACGACCTGAGCGACGCCATCCCGTTCGAGTCCGATATCGCCCTACCGCGTGGTGTCCATCATCCCGTTGGGCTCGCTCACGTTGCCTGGCACAGCTTCGACCCGACAACTTTTCACATCGGACGCGACCACATCGATGCCGGAAATGGACTTAGGTTCTCCATCTACTCAGCCGAGAGAACGATCGTGGACTGCTTCCGGCTCATGCATCAAGAAGGCAGCGACGTCGCCTACGACGCACTCCGACGGTGGTTACGCCGCCGCGGGAACTCACCGGCAGCCCTGTTGAAGGTTGCCTCGTCGTTCCCAAAGGCGCAGCCGCGGATCCGCCAGGCGCTCGAGGCGCTCCTATGACTCCGCCAACGCCGACACGAGACACTCCTGCTGGGCAGGCGTACAACGATCTGCGCAATCTCGCCCGCCGCGACGGACGCGATCCTGCTGAGTACTTCACGCTGTACGCGCTCGAAGGTTTTCTCGCCCGGTTGGCCGTCTCTGAGCATGTCGGAGAGTTCGTACTCAAGGGCGGTGTGCTTATGGCGGCATTCGCTGCGCGACGGCCGACCCGCGATATCGACTTCGCAGCGACTGGATTCGCCAACGACATAGCCGATGTCGAGCAACGGGTGCGCAGCATCATCGAAGTGCACCTCGAGGACGGATTGGAGTTCGACTCGGACTCCGCAGTAGGAGAGCCAATCCGGGACGACGCCGATTACAACGGTGTCCGCGTCAAGATCACCGCGCAACTCGCGACAGCGCGGGTAGCTCTGCACGTCGACGTGAACTTTGGTGATCCGATCTGGCCGGCCCCGACTGAAGTCGTGCTCCCGCTGCTGCTCGGCGGAACACTTCGCTTGAGAGGCTATCCCGACCACATGGTGCTTGCCGAGAAGATCGTCACCGCACTCGAACGAGGTGAGCAGAACACCCGCTGGCGCGACTTCACCGACATCGCGGCCATCGCACGGTCCAGGATCATCCGCGGAGCAGACCTGCGCGAAGCGATCGACACCGTCGCCCGCTACCGTCACGTCGACATCGAACCTCTTGGGCCACTGATCGCGGGGATGCCGGCGCTGGCACAACGCAAGTGGGAAACGTGGCGTAAAAAGCAACGACTCGAACAGTCGACACCGGAGAGCTTCGTCGAACTTCTTCAGGCATGCATACTCTTCGCCGAACCTGCCCTGACAAATAACGTGGCCCATCTGATATGGGACCCGAACGCTCAGTCCTGGGGAAAAGCCGTTGACTGACGCCGAGATCGACATCTTGAGGTCTCGGATCACGAGACTGGAGCAGGACCTCGCGGAGGCTCGCAGCGAGCTCGGAGAACTTGAGCGCGCGAGAGACGCGATGGAAAAGGCCTTGGTGGCTGTACCCGCTCGTGCTGGCCTGCTGCCTGCGGTGACGGCAGCATCGTCGAGTGCCGAAAAGCTCGCCCTGTTCCGTGCTCGCTTCGTCGGCAGGAATGATGTCCACGCGGTGCGATGGACCAGCGCGCGCACGGGAAAGTCAGGTTGGGCCCCCGCGGTACGCGGCGGCTTTTACACCGGATCCGAGACCACTGCGGACTATCTGCCACTCGAAAATCGAACCGTGGAGCGGCATCTTCGAGGCGCTTCTCAACCCGGAGAGCGCGAGTTTCACGCAGGCCTCTACCCGATGCTTGCTGGCGACCAGTGCCGTCTACTGGTCTGCGACTTCGACGACGCGCAGTGGCGGCATGATGCCGCAGCATTCGTTGCGGAGTGCGAGCGCGCCAGGATCGACGTGCTCACCGAAGTGTCGCGATCCGGTGAGGGTGCGCATGTCTGGATCTTTATCGAGGACCTTGTTCCGGCGGCGACAGCACGCACGGCAGGGATGCGCCTTCTGCGCGCCGCCATGGCGCGCCGACCGACGATGGATTTTCAGAGTTACGATCGCTTCTTTCCGTCGCAAGACACCCTGCCGGAACGATCCACTGGGCGGGCGCGCCTGGGCAATCTCATCGCGCTACCGTTGCAGGGCGACTGCCGCCGACGCGGGACGACCGTGTTCGTCGATCCCGGGACCTGGGATCCGTATGAGGATCAGTTCGCGGCCCTGGCAATGACGACGCCCGTACCCGTCGAACGGGTCGCTGAACTCGGTTCGACGAGCCTCGCGGAGTCACGCGTGGGGCCCGCGGAGTCGCTCGGTGCACGGCCGCGGCGATCAAGTATCAAGGCGGTCGCGCGCACGATAGCGGGACGAAAGCTGGGGCTACGCCGCGATGCGGTTCTGCACATCCCGACAGAGCTCCTTCCGGGGATTGTGATCACCGAACTCAAGCACATGGCGTCCGTGCCCAATCCGGAGTTCTACCGCAGACAGGCTCAGCGGTTCAGTACCTTCGGCACGCCGCGTCTGGTCACCAGCTTCGAGCATGACGAGCACGAACTGCGCCTGCCTCGGGGACTCGCCGACGAAGCCGAAGCGCTCCTCGCGGACGCAGGCTTCCAGACAACGACCGAGACAGTGGCTACGGCGCCGGCGTGTCTAGAGGTGACCTTTGCGGGTCAACTCCGAGACGAGCAACTGCGCGCGGTCGATGCGCTCCTCGCGCACGACACCGGAGTGCTCGTCGCTCCTCCAGGCGCAGGCAAGACGGTCATGGCCTGCGCCCTCATCGCCGAACGCGCGACGCCAACGGCGATCCTCGTGAACCGTGCCGAACTGCTCGCCCAGTGGCGCGAACGACTCCAGCAGTTCCTTGGCCTGACCGAGAAGCAGATTGGTCAGCTCGGGGCGGGGCGACGGAAACGGCGCGGCGTTGTGGACCTGATCATGATGCAGTCCGTCGCGCATCGGAACGCGGACCCCAGCATGCTGGAGGAGTACGGGCAGATCATCATCGACGAATGCCACGCCGTCGCAGCACCAGCAACCGAAGCCGCCCTGCGCAACGTCAATGTCCGCTACTGGGTGGGGATGACGGCGACACCCTACCGCGCCGATCAGATGAATGGACTGATCACGATGCAATGCGGTCCGATCCGCCACGTGGTCGACACCGCCGATCATGCTGCTCGCGAGATGGTCGTCCATGAGACGACCTTCCGCACCGAGGAACCCGGAATCGACGGTCCATCCGTTCAGGCGATTTACTCGGAACTCGCCGCCGATACCGAGCGCAACGCAATGATTACAGGGCACGTCAGAGAAGCAGCCGACCAGGGGCGCACTTGCCTCGTACTGACAAACAGGCTCCAACACCTCGACGCGCTCGCGGATGCGCTGGAATCATGCGCTTCGCCGGTGATCCGGCTTCACGGACGCCTCACCGCCGCCAACCGCCGTGACATCAGGCATTCGCTCGAGGAGATGGACGCGCAGCAGCAGCCGTTCGTTCTTGTCGCCATCGACAAGATCGCCGGAGAAGGTCTCGACCTCCCGACGCTCAACACTCTCTTCCTCACTGTCCCGGTCTCTTTCAAAGGGCGCGTCATTCAGCAGATCGGCCGCATCACGCGTGGACGAGCGGAGCAGTCTATGCCCGCGATCGTTCACGACTACCGAGACAAGAACGTGCCTATCTTGGAACGCATGTACTCACGGCGCAGACGCGTGATGTCGAAGGAAGGCTTCGTGACGGCGGAACCTGTTGAGGGTGGCGAGCGGGTACAGGCCACAGTCGGCCAGGAAGGTTCCGCCTGATCGTCGACTCGCGAACTTCGAACCTCGAAAGCCCGCGAGTTCCCTGCTTGGGGTGTGATGTCTCGGGGCATCGGTGACGAAACTGTATCTGGACATCGGTGACACTTCCTGTGTCTGGACATCGGTGACGGTTAGAGGGTTTGGGGTCGTCGGCCTCGGGGTTTCCCGTTGCCGACGTATCTGATGCCGGGATCGGGCCAGGAGTGTTCGATGATCAGGGTGCCGGCGTCGTCGAAGAACAGCACGGTGTCCTGTTCGTAAACGACATAGGCGCTCTGCCCGGCGAGGGTGCTGCTGGTCTGGAACAACACGCCGCGTGCTTTGACGGTCCCGTTGCCGCGGATCCGTGCGACACGCACCTCGTCGGCGGCCCGACCGTGCATGGTGGTCGCGGGAGCGTGCCGTGGCAGTGGCCGCTGCGTGTTGTCGGGGCGAGGCCGGGGCGGGTCGGCCTTCCGTGTCGCTTCCCATGCCTGCTGCGGTGTGATCCTGCCGGGTAGGCCCTGGTGCGGACGCTGCGTGTTGTAGATGATGTCGAACTGGTCGACCTGCTCCTGAAGTTGCTCGATCGTCTCGGCGAGAGGCTGCTTATCGAGGAAGCGGAACAGGGTCTGATGGAAGCGTTCGTTCTTGCCCTGCGTGGTCGGCTTGTATGGTTTCCCGGTGATCGCCTCGACTCCGAGAGAGGTGACATACGCGGTGAGTTGACCGATCACCCCACGTCGGGAGGGGTTGAGCGCGAGGCCGTTGTCGCTGAGAAGCCGCTGCGGGACCCCGTGCGCGTTGATGCCCTTCTTCACGACCATCACAGCCGCTTCGGCGGTCTCGGACCCCGCGACGTGGGAGGCGACGGCGTAGCGGGCGTGATCATCGATGAGTTGGAAGATCACGCACTTGCGCCCACCGGTCAGGACATATTCGGTCGCATCCAGCTGCCAGCACGCGTTCGGCGCCGGATACACGAACCGGCGCCACGCGGCCCGAGGCTTCTTCTTTGGCTCCAACCTCGCGACGCCTGCGTCACGGAAGACCCGCGCCAGCGACGCCGGGGACGGGGCGGTCATCCCGAGGGCGCGCAGCTTCTCATGCACGCTGATCGGACCGTGATCCAGCCCCGACTGCTCCAGCGCGGCCCGCACCCCGAGTGCTTGCTGCTTCACCTCATCGGCGATCGTCGTCGGGCTGCTCTTCGGACGCCTTGAGCGTGGCTCCAACGCCGCCGCAGGCCCATCGGCGGCGACGCGTTTCCGGATCTCGTAGAACGTCTTCCTCGAGACCGAGTGCTCAGCGCAGAACGTCGTCACCGCACCTCGTGGCGCGTCCGGCGGCCACTGGGCGATCGCAAGACGGACACGGGGATCGACAGGCTCGTTTTTGCTCACCCACCAATCAGAACGGCAGAAGTGTCACCACCAGACACCCCGGAAGTGTCACCGATGTCCTGACACAGAACCGTCACCGATGTCCTGCGACATCACAGTTCCCTGCTTGGGGTCACGTCCCCGGTGCGGGGACCAAAAAGGGGACCAAAACCATGGAAACCATGCATCTCGTGACGCGCTCGGCATGACTTGAGCCGCAGAACCACGCGGGATCAATGCCAGATCGAGCAGTTTGGACGCCTGGGGGATAAGGGGTTTAGGCCCTTTCCAGTCGGCCCGACACAACTGAATATCGAACGTCACGGGCTGTGGCGCAGCTTGGTAGCGCACATGACTGGGGGTCATGGGGTCGCAGGTTCAAATCCTGTCAGCCCGACAAAAAATCCTGGTGAGAGCATGTTTCTCACCAGGGCTTCGTCTTTTCCGGGCCCCCGGCGTTCTGGTCCCCAAAAGTCATCGTTACTTGGATCGGCGCCCTGTCGTCGCGTTCTTCCAGGAGCACGAGACCGTCGAGCGTGTCGGCGTCGAGGGCACCGGCTCCTACGGCGCCGGCATCGCTCGCGCCCTCGCGATTGCGGGAATCACTGCCATGGAGATCGCCCGCCCGAACAGGCAGCATCGCAGGCTCAAAGGGAAGTCCGACCCGATCGATGCCCACCAAGCCGCGCTGGGGGTCATCGCCGGCACCCAGACGGCGACTCCGAAACGGGGTGACGGGGGCGTGGAATCGCTTCGGATTCTGATGAGCGAACGCCATTCCGCGGTCAAGGCCCGGTCGCAGACCATGAACCAAATCCACGGCCTCCTGATCACCGCACCCGACCGGGTTCGCCAGGACTACCGGGCACTGGACAAGACGAAACTTGTCGCCGTCTTGAACCGGACCAGGCCTTCAGGCGGCTCCGATCCTGACTCCGTCGCCCGGCAGACGTTGAAGCGGCTCGCGATCCGACACACGCTTCTCCGCAACGAGCTCACGATCATCGACGCGCAACTCGATGCCCTCGTCCGAGCCGTCAACCCGGCACTCCTCGCCCTCAGCGGCGTCGGTGTCGTCGTCGCGGCGACCATCCTGACCGCCGCCGGAGACAACCCCGAAAGACTCACCTCCAAGGCCGCGTTCGCATCCCTCTGCGGTGCCGCCCCGATCCCCGCCTCATCAGGGCAACGCATCCGACACCGCCTCTCTCGAGGTGGGAACCGGCAAGCGAACAGCGCCCTCTACCGCATCGTGCTCCTGCGGATGCGACACCAAGAGCCCCGAACGGAGGAGTACTTCGCCCGGCGTCGAGCCGAGGGGCTCTCTGACCGCGACATCATCCGCTGCCTGAAACGGCACATCGCGAACGAGATCTTCCACACCCTCACCCACCCCTCACCCGAGACACCAACAGGCCTGGTCCTTCGTCAACGCCGCCAAGCCCTCGGCATCCCGATCACGGTCCTCGCCGCGACCCTCGGAGCCCCCTACCAGAAGCTCCGCCGCCTCGAGGTCGGCACCCGCGGCGACACCACGCTCGAGCGCCAAGCACACACCGCCCTCGACCAAATCACCCCTCCACCTTGCCCTTGACAGCAATAGGAGCATCCACTCAGCGGGACGTCACCATCTGAGACAGCCCGACGTAGGTCTCTTTCGTGGGAGCCCGGCGGCCCCTTGTGGTCGGAGTAACTTCAAACTGACACAGCAGCGGTTATCGGCTACACATTTAGTATCCACCAATGACGGCTACATGATAGCATGAGGGCGTGACGCCCGGGTGGACCGACTCAACCGAGAAGCATGGCATCCCACGCGACGACCAGGTGTACGCCGTCGTTCACGCGACGTACTCCGCCAAGCTGCCGGATGAAGGCTCCGCCAGCGGTGACGTATGGCTCTACATCGGGCACCCGCACCCGCAGACCGACCGCGAAATCGAGATCCTGGTGGAAGTGTTCTCAGACGGCCGCGAAGCCCTTGTATTTCACACGATGGAGCTTGGCCCGAAGTTCCGCCGACACCGAGAGGAGAACCCCAATGGCTGACCCCAAGGACACCGACTACGACGCGCTGGCCGCGTGGCTGACCGACCCCTCGACCCCGATGCCGAAGGTGACGGACATCGCAACCGGCGCCGAAGCGGCCGGGCGCGGCCGCGCACTCATGTTGCGCGAGTACGGCAGCGAGGCGGCGCTGGACGCCGTGCTGCGGCGTGCCGGGCGTACACGACTCGGCGAGCACCCCAAGGGAGCCTCTCCCACCGTGCGGGGGCGGCTGGCTGAGGCCGACTTCGCCGCATTCAAGCAGCTCGAGGAACAGACGGGCAAGAAGCAGAGCGAACTCGTCCGCGAGGCCGTGCAGCTGCTCCTCGCGGAGCACAAGATCGGGGCGTGACAGCGGCTCTCCGCGGGGCCCTTCACCGGTGGTTTCCAGTTTTCGAGCGCCGTCGACAGAAGTGGCGGCGCCGCTTCGAGGTCGACGCGGGCGAGCGGCCGGGAGTGACCTCGATCGAGCATGCTGAGGTGAAGCGGTTGAAGCAGGAGAACGCGGAGCTCAAGCGGGCGAACGAGATACTGCGGGCGGCGTCGGCGTTTTCGCCGCGGAGCTCGACCGCCCCGCGACGAGATGGTCCGCTTCATCGATCAGATGGGTGCGTTTCGGGGTCTGGGCCATCTGCCGCACGCTTGCTGCGGCGGAGAGTGTGTTTCACTGCCTGCGGCTATCGGCCGCGAAGGGCCGGCCGCGGGCGGCCCGATCGCTTTCCGAGCCCGCGGCATCGCCACCGCAGGACGGGTCGGGCCGGCTCGACGCCTCACGCGCTGACGTCACGGCCAGAGGGCGGCGATCGCGGCAGGGACAGCGCTCGGTCCGGTCACCTCCGCCACCCGACCGCCGACCGCCCGCGCCAGTGCGCGCGCCTGCGCACCGGACTCGTCCGGCCCGACCGGCGCCAGCACCAGCAGCTCGTCCAGTGCGCGCGCTGCCGGAAGCGGGTCGTCCCCGGTGGTGGCGCGCCCGTCCGAGAGCAGCAGAACGATCCGCCGTGATGCGGCCGAGTCCGACAGTTCGCGCGCGGCGGCTCGCAGCGCGGCGGCCAGATCGGTGCGGCCGTGGCCGCGCAGGCTCAGCAGGTCGCCCACGACGCTCTCCACGGAGCGCGGCTGGCGCTGCGCCTTGACGACGCGCACGGCCGAGCCGAAGGCGATGACGCTGTAGTCCTCGATGTCTCGCAGCGCCACCGCCGCCGCGGCCACCGCCGCCGTGGCCAGCCTTGCGCCGCCCATCGATCCGGACCGGTCCAGCACGAGACTGATCGCGGTCGCGGACCGGACCCAGCCGGGTCCGCGCAGCCCGGCCGGGTCAGCGGCCCGCCCGGCGAGGTTCGAGACCATGAGCTCGTCCAGGCTCGCATCCACGTCCACGTCCACGCCCGGCTCCCAGCGCCGCGACCGGATGCGCCCTGCGCCGGGCCGTGGTGCGCCGCGCGGCGACGCCGCGCGGACCATGACCCGGCCCGACAGCGCCCGCGCCAGGCGTCGCAGCCGCTCGTCAGTGGCGCCGCTCATCTCCGCGAGCAGGGTCAGCGCAGCATCCGGGTCCCGTCGCTCGAGGGCGCTGAGGGCCTGTTCGTCGAGCATCCCCACCTGCGGGGACACCTCCTCGAACCCCGCTATCGCCTTGAGCAGGTGACGGCCCGTGGAGACACGCGGCTGGTCGCCCTGCTCGGCGCGCGGCTGCGGGTCGGGGCTCAGCTCGTTGCGAGGGGCGCCGGTCGGTCGGGGCCGGTCGCCCCGCGCGCTTTTCCCGGTTCCGCCCCCGCGTCCGCTCCCGGCTGCGGCGCGACGGCCGGGTCGTAGACGCGATGCCACAGCTCGGTGATGATCTCCTCAGCGCTGCGCTCGCTGCTCTCCTGCACCCGGATGCGTCCGGTCAGCGCGGCGAGGGCGGCATCCAGACTGACGCCGGCATCCGTTGCGGCCGCGCCGCGCAACTCGGCGAGCCGGTCGGCGACGAGCATCATGTCGATGGCACCGCGCACCGACGAACCGATGCGGACGTCGGGGTGGCTGCGGGTCGCGCGCACGAGTGCGACCACCCGGCCGACATCGAGCGGCTGCCGGCTCCCATCGGGCACTGCGGCGGCACCGCCGGCGTGGACGGCGCGCTCGACCACGCGTTCCTCATCCGCCGCGCTCTGGTAGTCCATCCGGATGCGGCAGGTGCGGTCGTAGACGGCCGCGGAGATCCGAGCCGTGCCGACCGCGTCGAATGGGTTCATCGCGGCGACGAGAGCGAACCCCGGCGCCGCCCGCACGAGGCCGAGGCGCGGAACATGCAACTCGCCCTCGCTCATGACCGTGATCAGGACGTTGATGGTCTCCTCGGGGACGCGGTTGAGCTCCTCCAGATACAGCAGCGCGCCGGTCCGCATCGCCTGCACGAGCGGGCCGTCGAGGAAGTTCTCATCGCGGTAGCCCTCGGCGAGCAGCCGACTCGGGTCGTGGCTGCCCACGAGCCGACCCGGGGTCAACTCGGCGCTGCCCTCCACGAACACCAGGCCGATGCCGGCGGCGTCCGCGAGCGTGCGCAGCAAGGTGGACTTGCCGGTGCCCGGCGGGCCTTCCAGAACGATGTGGCGGCCCGCCGCGAGTGCGGCCAGGAGCACCTCGGTTTCCGGACGACGACCGATCACAGCCGCATCGAAGGCGGCGAGCGTCGCCGGAGTGAGGATCGCCGCGACCCCGCCGGGTGGAGTCGCGGCGATCCCGTGGGGCGAGGTCACGTCAGTTGTAGACGACCACGCCGCGGATGTTCTTGCCGTCACGCATGTCCTGATAGCCCTGGTTGATGTCCTCAAGGCTGTAGGTCTTGGTGACCAGCTCGTCGAGCTTGAGCTGCCCGTTCTGGTAGAGGCTGAGCAGGCGCGGGATGTCGGCGCGCGGGTTGGCCGAACCGAACAGTGAGCCCTGCAGCCGCTTCTGCGAAAGCGTCAGATCGAACAGCGACATGTTCACGCTCATGTCGGCGGCCGGGCTGATGCCGGTGACCACCGCGATGCCGCCCTTCGTGGTCAGCGCCATGATGCCCGCGATCAGTGCGCCCTCCACGACCCCTGCCGTGTAGATGACCGCATCGGCCATCGCACCACGGGTGAGCTGCTGCACGAGAGGCATGGCCTCCTCGATGCTCGCGGCGGTGTGGGTAGCGCCCAGCGACTGCGCGTTCTCGCGCTTGAACTCCACCGGGTCGACCGCGACGATGTACTTCGCCCCGGCGATCCGGGCGCCCTGCACCGCGTTGGAGCCGATCCCGCCCACGCCGACGACGACCACCACGTCGCCCGGCTTCACTTCCGCGCTGTTGACCGCTGATCCCCAGCCGGTCGTCACACCGCACCCGACGAGCGCCGCCAACTCGAGCGAGATGTCGTCGTCGATCTTCACGGCGGATGCCTCGTTCACGACCGTGTACGGGGCGAAGGTGCCGAGCACGCACATCAGCCGGGCGTCATCGCCCTTGACGTGGTGCCGGGAGGTTCCGTCGGTGATCTGCAGACCCTCGAGGATCCCCGCGCCGAGATCGCACAGGTTCTGGTGGCCCGTGGAGCACATCTTGCACCGGCCGCACGCGGGGATGAAGCTCAGCACGACATGATCGCCGACCTTGAGGTTCTCCACGCCCGGGCCGACCTTCTCGACGACGCCCGCGCCCTCGTGGCCGCCGATGTACGGGTAGCCCGGCACCGGCATGTCCCCGGTGAGGATGTGCTCGTCCGAGTGGCACAACCCGGATGCGGCGAGCTTGACGAGCACCTCGCCGCGCTTAGGATCGTCGAGCTCGAGCTCTTCGATCTTCCAGTCCTGGCCGACGCCCCAGTTCACGGCCGCTTTGGTCTTCATGGCAATCTCTCCTTCGACATCGTCGTCATAGCGAGCTCCCGGCGCTACTGGCCAGGACATGCCTCCACGCTATGCCCGCGTCGGGCCCACCGCAATGGGCGCAATGGGGCGGCGGAACTGAGGACGGGAGGCTCGGCTCACGAGCGGCGCGGGAGCGCTCAGCGCTCCACCGGTCGTGCTTCGCCATGGTCGGCGACGACCCGCTTTCCGCGCCGTGAGCATTCACCGCTTTGCGGGCAGCCTCATCGGAGGCACCGCAGACGTATCGTGGGCATCCGCCGTGAGTCTCGTCGGCCCATTGACATCCGCCCCCACCGGTGGCAGCTTGTGAAGGCAGACGAGCAGTTGCGGCATTGTGTCCGCGCGAGCGCACGGAACACGCACTGACCCTGGCAATGGAGCAAGGAGACGGAACTAGTGAGCGCATACGCCACCATCAATCCGGCGACCGGCGAAGCACTCGCCGAGTTCCCGGTCATCAGCGACCGCGAGGTCGACACGATCCTCGATCGGGCCCACACTGCGTACCTGTCGTGGCGGAAGACGCCGTTGACTCAGCGCACCGCAGCACTGGCACGCGCCGCGCAGTTGTGCACCGAGCGCATCGACGAACTGGCGCGGCTGCTCACCCTCGAGATGGGCAAGCCGCTGATGCAGGCCCAGGGCGAGGTGATGATCGTCGCATCGATCTTCCAGTACTACGCCGAGAACGCGGCGAAGTTCCTCGCCGACGAGGTTCTTGACGCTGTCGGCGGCGGCGAGGCCGTCGTCCGCACCGAGCCGATCGGCGTCGTCCTTGGCGTCATGCCGTGGAACTTCCCCTACTACCAGGTGGCCAGATTCGCCGCCCCCAACCTGGCTCTCGGCAACACCATCGTCCTCAAGCATGCGCGCAACTGCCCGCAATCCGCCCTCGCTATGGAGAAGCTGCTGCACGACGCCGGCATCCCGACCGACGCCTACATCAACGCGTTCATCGACAGCCGTCAGGTCGCCGAGGTCATCGCCGACCCGCGCGTGCAGGGCGTCTCCCTCACCGGGTCGGAGAAGGCGGGCTCGGCGGTCGGCGAGGTCGCCGGACGCCACATGAAGCGCTACGTGCTCGAACTCGGCGGATCCGATCCGTTCATCGTGCTCGAAGACGCCGATATCGACGCCGCGGTCCAGGAGGCCGTGATGGGCCGGGTGCTGAACGCCGGGCAGGCGTGCACCGCGTCGAAGCGGTTCATCGTCGTCGATTCCGTGTACGACGAATTCACCCAGAAGTTCATCGGGGCGATGACGCAGATTTCCACCGGCGACCCCGCGGATCCCGCCACCCTGATCGGGCCGCTCTCCTCTGCGCAGGCCGCCGAGGATCTCGGCGAGATCGTCAAGGACGCGGTCGACAAGGGCGCTGAATTGCACTCGGCACCACAACCGACCGGCGGCAGCGCTTATTACGCACCTGGGGTGCTCACCGGCGTCACCCCCGAGATGCGCGCGTTCTCTGAGGAGTTGTTCGGCCCGGTTGCGACGGTGTACCGCGTGCCGTCGCCGCAGGCGGCGGTCCAGTTGGCGAATTCCTCGCCGTTCGGCCTGGGCAGCAGCATCTTCACGAAGAACCTCGACCTCGCTCGCGACCTGGCTGACGATCTGGAGACCGGGATGGTGTGGATCAACGCGGTCACGGGGAGTTCGGCCGAGCTGCCGTTCGGCGGGGTGAAGCGCTCCGGCGTCGGTCGTGAGCTCGGCAAGTACGGGATGAGCGAGTTCGCCAACAAGAAGCTCGTGCGCGTGCCGCAGCCCGTGAGCGCGCACTGAGTCGCGGAGCGGTCGCATGCCAGGCTCAGCAGCGCCCGTGCTGCGGCAGCGTGCGACATAAGCTCGATCATGGTCACATCGAATGGAACCGTTGTCTCCCTCGTGGGCGATAGCTCGGCCGAGGTGCTCAAGGGCCTCGCAGCCCTGCGCAACGTCGAGGCCGTCGAGTTCGCCGCCGCGGGAGCGTCCGAACTCGTCAGCCGCATCAGCCGCTCGCACGCGTCGTACTTCGTCAGCGATGCCGATCCGCTGCTGCATGTCGCGGCGGCCTGGGTCGAGTTCTACGACGATCTGGTCTCGCTCGAGACGCTGAGCCTCGAGGCCGAGACGGCCGCTGCCGCGCTGCAGTCGGGGGCGACCGTGATGCCCGACTACTACCTCGTGCTGGAACCGGAGACCGTCGAGGGCACCTGGCGGCACTGGTGGTTCGGCGCGCTCGCCCGCAAGGCGCCCACGCGGGTGCTGCCCGTGCCCGGCTCGACGGCTCAGGTGCGTGCTCTGCTGCGCCAGCTCCCCACCGGTCGGCCCTGGGGCGAACTCGCGGCATGGCTGCGTGGGCTGCCGTACGTCGTCCCCGACACCGTCTAGACCCCATCCGCGGAATGCGGCCGGGTTCGGCGATGTCCGCGGCCCGCGCCAGGATGGAGCCGTGACTCGTCGAGGCCTGATCCTGTTCGCGGTGCTGTCGGTGGCGTGGGGAGTGCCGTACGTGTTCATCAAGATCGCGGTCGGCGAGCTCGCTCCGGAGGTCGTCGTGCTCGGCCGAACGGCTCTGGGCGCCCTGCTTCTGCTGCCGGTCGCGGTGTGGCGGCGCGAACTGCGCCTCGAGCGGCGGCACTGGTTGCCGTTGCTGGCCTACACGGTCGCCGAGATCGTGTTCCCGTGGTTCTTCCTCACCAGTTCCGAGGAGCGCCTGCCGTCCTCGATGACCGGGCTGCTGCTCGCGGCGGTGCCGCTGGTGAGTGTGCTCGTCGCCCTGGTGCTGCGCCGCAAGGAGCGGTTCACCGCCTCGAACTGGGCCGGTTTCGGCATCGGCCTCGTCGGCGTCGCGGCTCTCGTGGGCCTCGATGTCCAGGGCTCCGACCTGGGTGCGGTCGCCGAGGTCTCCGTCGCGGTCGTCGGCTACGCGATCGCGCCGGTCATCGCCGCCCGCTGGCTCGGCGACGCGCCCAGCATCGGCCTCACCACCTGGTCGCTCATCATCACCGCGATCCTCTACGTCCCGTTCGTCGCGATCCGCGGCACCTGGCCGACCACCTGGCCCAGCGCGCCGGCGCTGTGGTCGATCGTCGTCCTCGCCGTCGTCTGCACCGCCATCGCCTTCGTCGTCCTGTTCGCGCTCATCCGCGAAATCGGGCCGGTGCGCGCGACCACCGTCACCTACCTCAACCCGGCGATCGCGATCGCGGCCGGTGCGATCGTCCTCGGCGAGCAGATCACCCTGTGGACGGTCGCCGGCTTCCTCCTCGTCCTCGCCGGCTCCTATCTCGTCACGCACACCTCCCTCGCCGCGCCCGACGCGCCCCCGCCAACCGCTCGCTGATGGGGCGGGTGATCCTCGTCCGGACATGACGAGCCCGACTCCCCGGGGTTCGATCATGCGCAGAGCGCATGCCTTCATCGGTGCGCGCCCGCTGGTCCGCCGCATCGTCGGCCGCGTCGGGGACGGGACCTTCGGCTCTGTCACCGGTGCTTATCACGGCGGAGACTCGCTAGTTATGGGGTCCGGGACATCCGAAATATTCGGACACACCCGCTCTTCCGCGCATCGCCACTGACATCGGCGTCGGTGCGATACCAGTCCCGAAGGGGGCACTTGAAATGAACAAGTCCGTAGCTCGTACTCGTCGGCTCGCCACGCTGCTCGTCGGTCCGACCGCGATCCTGGTTGCCGGGCTGCTCGTCTGGCAAGGCTCCAGCGCCGCCTTCACGGCGACCACCCGAAACACCGGCAACAACTGGGAGACCGGCTCGGTGCTCCTCTCCGATGACGACCTCGGTGCTGCGGCCTTCCGCGTGACGGGAGTCACTCCAGGGCAGACCGGCTCGAAGTGCCTGGTCGTCACCTCCGATTCGACCGTTCCCGGCGAGGTGCGGATGTACATCGACACCGTGGGAGCCCAGGGCCTCGAGAACAACATCACGATGTCGATCCAGATCGGAGCCGGGGGCAGCTTCTCGGATTGCACCGGATTCGCGCCGTCCAGCACCCTCCCGGCGACGTCGCTCGCCGCGCTCGGCGCGAGCACCAACAACTACACGACCGGCGTTCTGCCCTGGGCTACCGCGGGAACCCCGCGCGAGACCAAGACCTACAAGGCGACCTGGACCTTCGACGTCACCGCTCTGACCTAGGCCCAGATCGACGCCCTTCAGGGGAAGTCGGCAAGTGCCGATGTCGTTTGGGAGTTGCAGTCCACCCCGTAGCGGTCGTGGCGGCGTGAGGGTGCAGCTCGATGACAGGGGAGCCGGCCCAGGAGCCTCAGACGCGTCGCGCAGTCGTCGTGGACTGGGGGCTCTTGGTCGTGCGCGTTCTCGCGCGCGGCTACCTGGTCTTCCTCGTCGCGCTTGCCGCCTGCGCCACACTCCCGATGGCCTTCGGCCTCACGGGAACGGTCGTGCAGAGCGGCTCGATGATGCCGCACATCGCCATCGGCGACGTCGTGCTCTCCCAGCCTTTGTCGGCGGACGCGCCGACTCCGCTCGGTCGGGTGGTGACCTTCCGGGCTCCCGCAGGCTCGGCGGAGCCGGGCATCCGGCTGCATCGCATCGTCGGAATCAATCCTGACGGCAGCCTGATCACCGCGGGCGACGCCAACCGGGACGTCGACAGCGCGCCGCTGGCCCGAGCCGACATCATCGCGGTGAGCTGCCTGCTGATTCCGTGGATCGGCCTTCCGGCCTACTGGCTGCAGCACGGCCTTCTCGTCCCCTTCGCCGCATGGATCGCGGTGACGCTGCTCGCGCTGGTCATCGAGTTCCTCGCGTCGCGGGGCGAGACCCGAGGACGAGGCGACCGTCGATCCGGGCACTCTCGGCCGCCGTACCCTGGCATCCGCACTTTGGCCGGACGCATCGGCCCGGAGAGCGCCCTGTCGGTGATGTTTCTCTTTCTCTGCGCCGCAATGGTCGCCATCGCCCCGATCGTCCCGGCCGCGAGCGCGGCGTTCACCGGGAGCACGACGAATGCAGCGAACAACTGGGTCGCCTCCACGGCGCTGAGTCCGGCCAAACTCGCCTTCACGACCAATCCGTCCAACTCGACGGGCGGCATCGCCTTCGGCATCCAGCCGGTGGTCGCGATCCAGACCTCGAGCGGTTCCTCGACCATCAGCACCGCTCCGGTGACGCTGTCCATCAGCACCCCTGCGGGCGCCACCCTCAGCTGCAGTGCCAACCCGGTCGCCGCTGCCTCCGGAACCGGCGGGTTCTCGGGTTGCACGATCGACAAGGCCGGCACCTACACCCTGACGGCAACCTCGCCGGGTTTGTCCTCGGCCATCAGCGGCACCGTCGTCGTCTCCGTTGGCGCGGCGAGCAAGCTGGTCTTCACGACGAGTCCCAGCAACGCGGCCCGCAACGTGGCCTTCACCACCCAGCCGGTGGTCGCCGTGCAGGATGCCGGCGGCAACACGGTCACGAGCAGCACCGCTCCGGTCGCCTTGACCATCGCCAAGGGGAAGCTCGTCTGCACGAGCAACCCCAAGAACGCTGTCGCGGGAGTCGCTGCCTTCGATGGCTGCCGGATCAATCAGGCCGGAAGCTACGTGCTCACCGCCAGCTCGGCGAGCCTGCAGAGCGGGGTCAGCTCCACGTTCTTCATCTTCACGACCCCGCGCAAGCTGGCCTTCACCACCTCGCCTTCGTCGGCGCTCAGCGGCGCCGCGTTCGACATCCAGCCGACCGTCGCCATTCAGGATGCGAGCGGCAACACGACCTCAGGCACGACCTCGATCACCCTGTCGATCACCACCCCGGCCGGGGCGACGCTGAGTTGCGCCGCGAACCCGAAGGCGGCAGTGAACGGCACCGCGACCTTCAGCGGGTGCGCTATCGGGAAGGCGGGGACCTACACGTTGACCGCGACGGCCTTCGGCCTGAGTTCGGCGACGAGCGCCAGCTTCACCATCAGCGCCGGCCCCGCGACCCGGCTGAGCTTCACTTCATCGCCCTCGAACTCGGTCAGGTCGATCACCTTCGCGACCCAGCCGGTCGTCGCCGTGCTCGACGCGTTCGGGAACACCACGACCAGCACCGCATCGGTCACTCTGGCGATCACGAATCCCGCTGGGGCGACCCTCAACTGCATGAGCAACCCGAAGGCGGCGGTGTCGGGCGTCGCCGCCTTCTCGGGGTGCAGCATCGATCGGGCCGGAATCTACACCCTGAGGGCGACCTCGTCCCCGCTCACGCCGGGAGTGAGCGCGAGCTTCGTCGTGATCTAGTACAAGCCAGGCTCGTAGGCGACCATGAGCGCAACGGCCGCGATGAGCCGCCACGACCATGGTGGCCAAGGTGCAGGTTTGGTGTATCGGCGAACATCAGCGCGGTGGCGGTCGTCAGCACCGTGATGCCGATCAGCTTTTTCCGGCGACACCGATTCCCATCTGGCCGGTCTGATGGTGCAACCGGAACGGGTAGAGACCGGAGTCGGACTCGACCAGCGGCCTCAACGTCGCCGGCCGATCGCTTCATGGACCGGAATTCGCCATCTTTTCCTCTGGGACTTTGGTCCTTGGCGACCGTCTTCACCGGAGCGTAGATTCGGGACAACGAGATGAAGGAGTCATCATGACCGCTGGAGAGAGCATCAAAAAAGGTGCTGAAGGCGCCAAGAAGGTCACCGACAACGTCGTGGACGCCGTCGAGGGCAAGGTCAACGAGGCCACCGACGCGGTGGAGAACGCGCTGAAGACGGCGGCGGACAAGATCCACCACGCCGCGAGCCACGACACGACACACAAGTAGACCAGCCCGACGCCCGCGCAGGGCAGGCCGTTCGCGGTAACGAGCGCAGCTGCTGCCGAGATGGAGTGATCGACCGTGCCGAACGAGGAAGCCGAGGGGTCCGCGACGGCGCAGAGCGCTGAACTCGACGCGCTGTTCGCGGATGTCAGCTTTCTCCGTCAGGCGATTCTCGACGCCGAAGTACGGAATGCCGCGCAGATCGAGGCCGTCCGACCGAATCACCGCTACAGCGCCGCCAACCTCATCCACTACGTGGAGTTGCGCCGGCACGACATGCGCGAGTTGCAGGCCCGCCTCTCCGATCAGGGCCTCTCCTCGCTCGGCAGGACCGAGTCGCATGTGCTCGTCAGCATCGACGCGCTGCTTCGCAGACTGGCCCGTCTCACCGGGCGGGTCGAGAGCGACCTGCCGCTACCGTCCGTCCCGGACGGTGCGGAGTTGCTCTCCCGCAATGCGGTCGCCCTGCTCGGCCCGCAGCCGGCGGGCCGGGTCACGCGAATCATGGTGACGCTTCCGACCGAGGCCGCCTCCGACCCGCCGCTCGTGCGCGACATGCTGGAAAGCGGCATGGACATCGCGCGGATCAATTGCGCTCACGACGATCCGGCGACATGGGAGGCGATGCTCGCCAACATCCGCGCCGGGACGGCCTCCTCCCACCGGCCGTGCCTGGTGTCCATGGACCTGGGCGGCCCCAAGCTGCGCACCGGTCCCATCCAGCCCGGCCCGTCCGTACTCAAGGTCCGGCCGTCTCGTGACGCGCTCGGGGCGGTGATCGAGCCCGCCCGGGTCTGGCTGGGAACCCCGCCCCCGGACGCCGGACAGCCCTCCGTCCCGGCCGTCCCGCTGCAGGAGCCCGCCTGGGTGGGCAGCCGCCGCGTCGGCGAGCGGATCCAGACCGTGGATGCCCGCGGAGCGCGCCGGACCATGACCGTCGAGAGGGTCACCGCCGCGGGCTGCCTGGTCTCGCTCCGGCAGACCGCCTACCTTGTGCCCGGGATGATCCTGTCCGACGGGAAGAAGTCCGGCACGAAGAGCCGGAACGCCCGCATCGGCCCGCTCCCGCAGGCCGAACGGACGATCCTGGTGCGGCGCGGCGACCGGATCGTCCTCTCCGACGACCTCAGCCCCGTCGAACCCACGACCGATGCCCTGCATCGGATCGGATGCACCCTGCCCGACGTCTTCGCGGACGCCAGGCCGGGCGAGAGGGTGCTGCTCGACGATGGCAAGATCAGCGGCGTCATCACCGCTGTCTCGCCGGGCGCGCTGACGGTGGAGGTGCGTGCCGCAGGGGTCGCGGGAACCAAGCTCGGTGCCGAGAAGGGGATCAACCTCCCCGACACCCGGCTCTCGCTCTCCGCCCTGACCGAGCAGGACATCGAGGATCTCGAGTTCGTGAAAGGGCACGCCGACATCGTGGAGATGTCCTTCGTCCGCAGTGAGAACGACGTGCGCGACCTGCTGAACCGCCTCGACCAGGTGCCGGAGGGCGGTCTGGGCGTCGTGCTCAAGATCGAGACCGTCGCCGGGTTCGACGCGCTGCCGCAGATCCTCCTCGAGGCGATGCGCTGGGACCGTATCGGCGTCATGATCGCCCGCGGCGACCTTGCGGTGGAGGTCGGCTTCGAGCGGCTCTCCGAGGTCCAGGAGGAGATCCTCTGGCTCTGCGAGGCGGCCCACGCGCCCGTGATCTGGGCCACTGAGGTCCTGGACTCGATGGCCAGGACCGGCATCCCCTCCCGGGCGGAGGTCACCGATGCGGCGATGGCTGAGCGCGCCGAGTGCGTCATGCTCAACAAGGGACCGTACATCGACGAGGCCATCCGGATGCTGGCCGGAATCCTCGGCAGGATGCAGGACCACATGCAGAAGAAGCGCAGCCTCTTGCGCCGACTCCGCGCCTGGGATCGCGAGCCGGTCGAGGAGGAGGGCGTCAACGGCCCGCCCCCCGCTGTCATCGCCCAAGCGACGACGTCCGACGTCTGAGGGAAGGCCTGCCGCATTCGCGCCCCCGTGGCGTAGCGTCGACGGCGTGACGACGAGCGCAGAGGTCCTGGTGGATGCGATCGGCCGGGTGCGGTCGATCGCCGGCACAGTGGCGCGAAGCCTTACGCCCGAGCTTCTCGAGGGCAGGCTCGACCCCGAGGCGAACACCATCGCCTGGCTGCTCTGGCATGTCGGGCGCGTGCAGGACGCCCAGGTCGCGGACGCCGCGGGGACCGACGAGGTCTGGATCGCGGACGGTTGGGTCGACCGCTTCGGGCTGCCATTCGACTCCTCCGCGACCGGATATAGGCAAAGCGCGGACGAAGTCGGCGCGGTGAAAGGCATTGCCGCCGAGCTGCTCCTCGGATACATCGAAGCCGTCTGCGACCGCACGGTCGCCTATCTGGGCACACTGAGCGAGTCCGACCTCGACCGCGTGGTCGACCGGAACTGGAGTCCGCCGGTGACCCTCGCCGCCCGACTGGTCAGCATCGTCAGCGACGACCTCCAGCATCTCGGCCAGGCCGCGTTCATCCGCGGGGTCCTGGAACGGACCTAGGAATAACCGAGGCGGTCATCTAGCTTGAGATGACGGAAACGGAAAGAGGTGCGTCGTGAAGGCAGTAGTCGACGGCACGGTGGTCGCAGAGGCACCGAGCGAGGAGCTGATTCGCATCGAGGGCAACTGGTACTTCCCGCCCGAAGCGGTGAAGACCGAATACTTCGAGAAGAGCCCGACCCCGTACACGTGCCCGTGGAAGGGCGAATGCCAGTACTTCACGCTGAATGTCGGCGGCAAGGCCTACCGTGACACGGCATGGAGCTACCCGGAACCGCTGCCCACCGCGTTCGACCGCGTCGGCAAGGATTTTTCCAACTACGTCGCGTTCTGGAAGTTCGCGCAAGTCCTCGACTGAGGCCGGTCGGCGCGTGATCGAGTTCCGCCAGGTCTCCAAACGCTTTCCCGACGGGACGCTCGCCGTGAGCGGCCTCGACCTCGTCATCCCCGCCCGGCAGACGACCGTCTTCGTCGGGTCGTCCGGCAGCGGCAAGACCACGATTCTGCGCATGATCAACCGCATGGTCGACCCGAGCAGCGGGTCGATCCTCATCGACGGCAACGACATCGGCGGCCTCGAACCGGTCGCGCTACGGCGCTCCATCGGCTACGTCATGCAGAACTCCGGCCTGCTGCCGCACCGCACGGTGCTCGACAACATCGCCACCGTCCCGCTGCTGCGCGGCGCGAAGCGGGGAACCGCCCGCGAGCACGCCCGCGAGCTCATGGCCGTCGTCGGCCTCGATCCGAATCTCGCCCAGCGCTACCCGGCCCAGCTCTCCGGCGGGCAGCAGCAGCGCGTCGGCGTCGCCCGCGGGCTCGCTGCCGACCCCAACATCCTCCTCATGGACGAGCCCTTCGGTGCCGTCGACCCGATCGTGCGCGCCGAGCTCCAGGTCGAGCTGCAGCGCATCCAGCGCGAACTCGGCAAGACGATCGTCTTCGTCACGCACGACATCGACGAGGCGTTTCTGCTCGGCGACCAGGTCGCGCTCTTCCGCCACGGCGGCATCCTCGCCCAGCTCGGCGCGCCGCGCGAACTGCTCGACAACCCGGCCGACGAGTTCGTCAGCGGATTCATCGACGCCGGGCGCCCGCGGAGCATCCTGCGATGACCTGGATCGTCGCGAACTGGGACCAGATCGCGCGCTACGGCCTGCAGCACGTCTGGCTGAGCGTTCCGCCCATCGTCGCCGGCACCGCGCTGTCGATACCGCTCGGCCAGCTGGCGAACCGCTACCGCCTCTCGCGGGGCGTGCTCTTGTCGATCGGCGGCATCCTCTACGCCATCCCGTCGCTGCCGCTCTTCGTCCTGCTGCCGTCCCTGCTCGGCACCAGGATCCTCGACCCCCTCAACGTCGAGGTGGCGCTGACGATCTACGCCCTCGCGCTCATGCTGCGCGCCACCGCCGACGCGCTCGCCTCGGTCGACGGGCAGGTCACGCTGTCGGCGACGGCGGTCGGCTACGGCGGATGGCGCCGCTTCTGGGGCGTCGAGCTGCCACTCGCCGGCCCCGTGATCCTCGCGGGGGTGCGCGTCGTCTCGGCGAGCACCGTCAGCCTCGTCACCGTCGGCTCGCTCATCGGCGTCAACTCGCTGGGCTTCTTCTTCCTTGACGGCTACCAGCGCTACTTCCCGACGGAGATCTGGGTGGGCATCGTCGGCACGGTGGTCATCGCGGTCGTCTTCGATCTGCTGCTCGTGCTCGCCGGTCGCCTCCTCATGCCGTGGGCGCGCCCGAGTCGTCGGGCCGGCCGAGCGACGGCGACCCTGCTCGGCGTCGAGGCGGAGCCGTCGTGAACCCCTATTCGCAGGCCTTCGCCTGGCTGTCCGACGCCGGCAACTGGGCGGGTCCGGGCGGCATCGGATGGCGCATCCTCGAGCACCTCGACTACACCGGGCTCACCCTTGCGCTCGCCGTCGCGATCGCGCTTCCCGCCGGTCTCGCCGTCGGCCACACCGGCCGCGGTCGCGAGATCGTCGTGCCGTTCACCGGGGCGCTGCGGGCGCTGCCGACGCTCGGCCTCGTCACCGTCCTGGCGCTCCTGGTGAGCAGCGACCTCCTCGCCCCGCTCATCGCGCTCGTCATCCTCGCGCTGCCGCCCATCATCGCCGGCGCGTACGCGGGGGTGCAGGCGGTCGACCGCGACACGGTCGACGCCGCCAAGGCGATCGGATTCACCGGCTGGCAGGTCCTCTGGCGCGTCGAGTTCCCGCTCGCGCTCCCGCTCGTCCTCGGCGGCATCCGCTCGGCGTGCCTGCAGGTCATCGCCACTTGGACGGTCGCGGCGTTCCTGCCGCTCGGCGGGCTCGGCCGCTTCCTCATCGACGGCCTGGCGATCCGCGACTACGCCCAGATGCTCGGCGGCTCGCTCGTCGTCATCGCCCTCGCCCTCGCCGCTGACGGCGTGTTCGTCATCGCCCAGCGCCTCGCCACTCCGCGCGGCGTGCGCGCCGCCCGGATCCCCGATGCCCCCACCACCACGCACCAGCCGTCCCGAAAGGAAATCCCATGGCCAGAACCATCCGCCTGACCGCCGCCGCGGGGGTGCTCGCCCTCGCCGCCGCCCTCGCAGGATGCGCATCCAGCAACCCGCTCGGCGACAACAACCCGGCAAGCTCACCGCCCTCGACCGGTGCGCCGGTGACGAGCATCACCGTCGGATCGGCCGCCTTCCCGGAGAGCGAGATCCTCGCCTACGTCTACGCCGACGCGCTGCAGGCGAGCGGCGTCGCCGCCACGGTCACCCCGAACATCGGCGCCCGCGACGCCTACATCGCCGCACTGAAGGACGGCTCGATCGACCTCGTGCCCGAGTACACCGGCAACCTGCTGCAGTACTTCGACGCGAAGGCGACGGCCCAGTCGAGCGATGACGTGTACACGGCGCTGAAGACGGCGGTTCCGCAGGGCTACGAGGTACTCGACCAGGCTGCGGCGCAGGACGCCGACTCGTACAACGTCACGAAGGCCTTCAGCGAAAAGTGGGGCGTCACGAGCCTCGCGGACCTCAAGAAGGTCACCGACCCGATCACCGTCGCCGCGAACCCGGAGTTCCAGACCCGGCCGTACGGCATCCCCGGCCTCAAGAGCGTCTACGGAGTGAGCGCCACCCTGCTGCCGATCAACGACGGCGGCGGCCCGAACACGCTCAAGGCGCTGCTCGACGGCAAGGCCCAGCTCGCCGACATCTACTCGACCACTCCGTCGATCACCCAGAACAACCTCGTGACGCTGGCGGATCCGGACCACATGGTCCTCGCGCAGAACGTCGTTCCGCTCATCAACTCCGGCAAGGCCGACGCCGCCGTCACCCAGGCGCTCGACAAGGTGCAGGCCAACCTCACCACCGCGGACCTCATCGAGATGAACACCAAGAGCTCGGTCGGCAAGGAATCCGCGCAGAACATCGCCACGGAGTGGCTGAAGCAGAAGAATCTGTTCGGCTGAGCTGTGGACCTCTACGACCTCATCGTGATCGGCGCCGGTCCCGTCGGCGAGAACGTCGCCGACTACGCCGCGAAGCGCGGCCTGTCGGTCGCGATCGTCGAGGAGGAACTCGTCGGCGGCGAATGCTCCTACTGGGCGTGCATGCCGTCGAAGGCGCTGCTTCGCAGCGGTCACGCGCTCGCGGCCGCGCAGCGGGTCGGAGGCGCCGCACAGGTCGTGGGGTCTCGGGTCGATGCCGCGGCTGTGCTCGAGCGGCGCACCTCCTTCGCCGCGAACTGGGATGACGCCTCCCAGGTCGACTGGCTCGGCTCGGCGGGCATCGACCTCATCCGCGGTCACGGCCGGCTCGTCGGCGTGCGCGCCGTGGAGGTCGGCGGCACCCGCTACCGGGCTCGCGCCGCGGTCGCCGTGGCGACGGGCTCGGTGCCCGTGCTGCCGGACATCCCCGGACTCGCCGATGCCCAGCCCTGGTCGACGCGCGAGGCCACCAGCGCGAAGTCCATACCCGCCAGCCTTGCGGTCATCGGCGGGGGAGTGGCGGCCGTCGAGCTCGCCACCGCCTATGCGCGGCTCGGGGCATCCGTCACGCTCCTCGCGCGGTCAGGTCTGCTCTCCGGCCAGGAGCCGTTCGCGGGGGAAGCCGTCGCCGGGGCGCTGCGCGCTCTCGGCGTCGACGTCCGCCTCGGAGTCCAGCCGGTGCGGGTCGACCGATCGGGCCCGGACGGTCCGGTGGCCCTCGAACTGCCCGACGGTCCAGCCGTGGTCGCGAGCGAGGTCCTGGTGGCGACCGGGAGGACCGCCCGGACGGCCGACCTGGGGCTCGATGCGGTCGGACTGACGGCGAATGCGCCGCTCGACGTCGACGACACGATGCTCGTGCGCGGCACCGACTGGCTTTACGGGGTCGGCGACGTCAACCATCGCGCCCTGCTCACCCACCAGGGCAAATACCAGGCGCGCGCTGCCGGCGAGGCGATCGCCGCCAGGTACCTCGGCACCGCGGTCCGCGATGCGCCCTGGGGCGCGCATGTCGCCACCGCCGACCATGCCGCCGTGCCGCAGGTGATCTTCACCGATCCCGAGGTCGCCCGAGTCGGGCTCACGGAAGCGGAGGCGCGGTCGGCCGGATTCGAGGTGCGCGCAGTCGAGTACGACCTGGGATGGGTTGCCGGCGCGTCTCTGCAGGCCGACGGCTACCAGGGCCGAGCCAAGATGGTGGTCGACGAGAGGCGCAAGGTCGTGGTCGGCGTGACCTTCGTCGGTCAGGATGTCGCTGAGCTCGTCCACGCCGCGACGATCGCGGTCGTCGGGGAGGTGACGCTCGAACGGCTGTGGCATGCCGTGCCCGCCTATCCCACCATGAGCGAGATCTGGCTGCGGCTGCTCGAGGCGTACGGCCGGCCCGCCGTGTGACCGTGACGACGCTATTGCGGTGAGGCCGGGGCGTCGAATCGGGATGCCAGCCGTTCTTCGCCGTCGACCTGGGTGAGCACGACGTCTCCGGCGTGCAGGCGGGTGCTGTTGCGGACCGGGATGTTGCGCCCGGCGCGGCTGATGAGACTGATCCAGTCGTCGTCACCGGTGGAGATCTCGGCGACCGTGCTTCCGTCCGCCGGCGAGCCGGCGGCCACCACGTGACGGCGCAGGCCTTCCGGTTCGTCGGCGAACTTCACGTCGAGGGACCACGGCCGCGCCTCCACGATGCGCATCGGCACCCGGAGCAGTTTCGCGAAGAGCGGCACGAGCCCGCCTTGGAGCAGAACCGAGGCGAGCACGACGATGAAGACGATGGCGTACAGCTCGGCGGCGCCCGGCGCGCCCGATTCGAGGATGAACATGCCGAGCAGGATCGGGACGGCACCCTTGAGCCCGGCCCAGAGGATGAAGGCGCGTTCGCCGCGTTTGAGCCGGATCGGAAGGGTGAGCAGGCCGACGAACACCGGGCGGATGACGAAGATCAGCAGCCCGGCGATCGCCAGCCCGGTGAGGAGCAGTTCCGGCCGGAGCACGTCGCGCAGCCGGACGCTGAGACCGAGCAGGACGAACACGGTGATCTCGGCCAGACTCGCCAGCCCCGAGCTGAATCGCTCGGATTCGCGTTTGTAGGGTGCGCGCACGTCGCCGACCAGGATGCCGGCGATGAACGCCGCAAGGAAGCCCGATCCCTGCAGCGCCGTGCCGACCGCGTAGAGCAGCACCGCGGCGGCCACGGTGAAGACGGAGGCCAGAGCCTCGTCCGGCAGGCGCACCCGGCGCATGACCCAGGCGAGGACGAGGCCGCCGGCGATGCCCACTGCCGCCCCGATCGCCAACTGGAGCACGAAGGTCGCCACGCCGGTCCCCACCGAGTCGAGTCCGGCTCCGCCGACGCTGAGCAGGCTGAGCATCAACGCGATCCCGACCGGATCGTTGGCACCCGACTCGCCCTCGAGGATCGTGCCCGAGCGGCCGGAGATCTCGCGGCCGGCGAGCACGGAGAACACGACAGCGGGATCGGTAGGGGAGAGAGCCGCACCGAGGAGGAGCGAACTCTGCCATTCGAACCCGAACAGGAAGTGCGCGGCGACGGCGATCGCGCCGGCCGTGACCGCGGTGCCGGCGATGCCTATCCAGGCGATCGGTCCCAGGGCCGCCCGGAATCGGCTCCAGCCGATGTGCATCCCGCCGTCGAAGAGGATGACCACGAGGGCGATGCTCACGACCCGTTCGTCGACGATGCGGTTGTCGGCGGTGAACGGGGGAAGGAACAGCGCGGCGATGGCGGCGAGAATCAGGAAGAGCGCCGGGGTCGGGATCCGCAGCAGGCGGGTGAGCCGGTTCGAGAACACGGCGGCGACCACCACCGCAGCGCCGATCAGGACGGTCAGCGCGAACGTTTCGTTCTCCATCGGCGTACCCTTCTGTGGCGTCAGCGAGTCATCGCCGACCAGACTTCCCGGCACACCGTCCTGCGCACCCAATCTAGCCCGATGGGCCTGCTCCGGTCGGGTCAAGCGCTCGCTCGGCGCCCAGGCCGCGTGCAGGCGGCGGGCGTATGCTCGCACTACCTGCGACGGCCGGATCGCAGCAGTTCCGCTCGGTCGTCGTCGACCGGATCACGCTGTGATTCCACGGGAGGTGCCGTCCGGCAGACGTCTCGCCATCGGCCCGGTGCCTCGGCGCAGGCCGTAACGGACGGATGCGGTCGATGACCCGGTTCGGATACCTGAGCACCTACCCGCCGACGCGGTGCGGGCTCGCCACCTTCACCGAGGCCCTCGCTTCGACCATCGCGGCCGTCGAGGACGACGAGTCGATCATCGTGCGCGTCGATGACCTCGTCCCCGCGGGCCCGTCCCTTCCGGGGCCCGGGCTGCGGATCGGGAGCGTGCTGCGCCCCGACGACGACGCCAGCCGGGCGCGCGCGGCCGACATGCTCGACGCCTCCGATGTCGTCATCGTGCAGCACGAGTACGGCATCTACGGCGGACCCGATGGCGACGAGATCCTCGACGTGCTCGCCCGCCTGCGCCGGCCCAGCATCGTGGTGATGCACACCGTGCTCGCGACGCCGACCCCTCATCAGCGGGAGGTCACCGCGGGCATCGCGGCGCTCGCCGGCGCGGTCGTGGCCATGACGGCGACGGCGTTCGCGCTGCTCGCCGACGAGTACGCGGTCCCGCCGGCGAAGCTGCACCTCATCCCGCACGGCGTCGGGCCGTGGGCGTCGGCGACGGCGGTGCGCGAGTCTCCGCGCCCGGTGATCCTGACGTGGGGTCTGATCGGCCCGGGAAAGGGCATCGAGTGGGGCATCCGCGCGCTCGCCGAGCTCGGCGACCTGACGCCGGCGCCGCTGTACCGCGTGCTCGGGCAGACCCATCCCAAGGTCGTGCTGGAGGAGGGCCAGCGGTACCGGCGCTCCCTGCTGGCGCTCGTCGACGAGCTCGCTCTGGCCGACGACGTCGAGATCGACGGACGGTATCGCGAGACGGCGGAGCTCGCCGCCGAGGTCGCGGCCGCCGACATCGTGCTGCTGCCCTATGACTCTCGCGAGCAGGCGACGTCCGGGGTCCTGGCGGAGGCCGCCGCGGCCGGCAAGCTCGTCATCGCGACCCGGTTCCCGCACGCGATCGAGGTGCTCGCGGGGGGCGGCGGCATGCTCGTCGACCATCAGCGCCCGGACCAGATCGCCGCGGCGATCCGCACCGTGCTGCGCGATCCGCGCCATGCGCTGGCCGCCGCGGCCCGCGCCCTGGAATCCGCCCGGGCGAACAGCTGGGAGACCGTCGCAGAACGCTACCGCGAACTCGCCGCGGAGCTCGCCGTCGTCGACCGCGTTCCCCGATGACCGTCGTCGAGACGGCCATCGCGCCGCTGCCCTACAGTCATGTGGCCGCCATGACCGGCAGCCACGGCATCTACGAGCACGCCGACCATCGTGCGCCGCGTATCGGGCACGGCTACTGCACCGACGACGTCGCCCGCGCGCTGACGGCGGTCGTGCGCGAGCCCGAGCGCACGGCGGAGCTCGTCGGCCTCGCCGGCGTGTACCTCGCGTTCCTCGAGCGGGCCGTCACGGCGAACGGCGCCGTCCACAACCGGATGTCGCCGGCCGGCGACTGGACCGATCAGCCCTCGACCGACGACTGGTGGGGGCGCGCCGTCGCCGGCCTCGGCGCGATGGTGAGGTACGCGCCCAGCGCGGGCGACCGGGCTCGCGCGCTGCGCGCCTTCCTCCGCGCTGCGGGGCGCTCGTCGACGGACGTCCGCGCCTCGGCGTTCGCCGCCGTCGGCGCCGCCGACGTGCTCGCGGCCCTGCCGCACCTGGCCGCGGCCAGGCTCCTGCTCGTCGACTGCCTCGCCCGCATTCCCCGCCACCCGCTCGCCGACTGGGGATGGCCCGAGCCGAGGCTGCGCTACGCGAACGCGGCGCTGTGCCGCGCGCTCATCGTCGGCGGCGATGCGCTCGGCGAGGACGGGACCGTCGCGGACGGGATCGCCCTCCTCACCGCCCTGCTCGCCATCGAGACGAGCCCGTCCGGGCATCTGTCTCTGGCGGGCACGGACGGACGCGGCGCCGGCGAGCCCGGGCCGCTCTGGGACCAGCAGCCGATCGAGGCGGCGGCGCTCGCCGATGCCTGCGTCGCAGCGCTCGCCGTCACGGGCGAGGCCCACTGGGCGCGCGAGACGCTGAGGGCCTGGGCCTGGTTCACCGGCGACAACGATGCCGGCACGGTGATGGTCGATCTCGCCACCGGGGCCGGATACGACGGTCTCGAGCCCGGCGGGCGCAACGAGAACTGCGGCGCGGAGTCCACGCTGGCCGCGATCAGCGCGAACCAGGACGCCCGCCTGGCGGCCCGACGGCTCGCATGAGCATCCTCGCCACGGACGCCGGAGTCGAGCTCGCCCCGGACCCTGGACGGGCCATCGCCCGCCTCTTCCTGCCGGGCGAGAGCACCCCTGGCGGCGAACCGCGCACCGAGGGCGTGCTCGCGCGCGTGCTGGCGACGTCGCCGGATGCGATCGCGGCCGAGGCGTGGTCCATCCTCGACCGCTTCGGCGCCCGCCACGACGGCCTCGTCGCGACGCTGCGCGCGAACGCCGCCGCGGTGCGCGCGCCCGGCGCGCCGGACCTCGACGACGACATGGCGATCGTCGTGGGCGCGGCCTTCACCGCCGAGTACTCGGTGGAGGGCACGGCGCTGTGCAATCCGAGCGCCGTCGCCCACCCGGATCAGAGCGGGCTCGCCCCCGGCCAGCTCCGGGTGATGCTGTCGCTGCGCTCGATCGGCGAGCCGCACCTCTCCTCGGTCCAGTTCTGCGAGGCGGTGATCGGCCCGGGTCGCCGCTGGGAGTTCCTTCCCCGCCAGGCCCCGCTCAGCCGCGCCGTCGTCAGCGCCGACGCCGACTCGTCCTACCGGGCGGTCTTCGACCCGACCAGTGGCCTCAGCACGCGGGTGCTGTTCCCCGTCACCGACGAGGAGAGCCACGGAATCGAGGACGTCCGCCTCGTCGCCTTCGAGCACGACGGCGGGCGCGAGTACCGGGGCACCTTCACGGCCTACGACGGCGGCTCGATCGCCTCGAAGCTCCTGACGACGACCGACTTCCGCGAGTTCGCCGTCCGCAGCCTGACCGGTCCTCCGGCGTGGACGAAGGGCATGGCGCTGTTCCCGCGCCTCGTCGGCGGGATGCATCTCGCGCTCGGCCGCACGGACGGGGAATCCCTCGGCCTCGCCCGCTCGCCGGACGGGCTCGACTGGAGCACCGAGGAGCCGCTGCACGGCCCCGACGCACTCTGGGAGGTCGTTCAGAGCGGCAACTGCGGGCCGCCGATCGAGACGGCGGCCGGATGGCTCGTCCTCACGCACGGCGTCGCGCCGATGCGCGTCTACAGCATCGGCGCGATCCTGCTGGAGTTGGCCGACCCGTCCCACGTCATCGGCGTGCTTCCCGGCCCGCTCGTCGAGCCGTCCGGCCTGGACGGCGGCGGCTACGTTCCGAACGTCGTCTACAGTTGCGGCGGAATCGTCCACGACGGCGTGCTGTGGATTCCCCACGGTGTCGACGACGCGCGCATCCGGGTCGTCTCGGTCGAGCTCGACGCACTCCTGGCCGCGATGCGTCCGCCGTCGCCGTCGACGTGGATCCGTCCCGACCTCAGTCGACGAGATCGACGACCAGGCGATCAGTGACGGAGCGCGAGACGCACGGGTACATGACCCGCGCGGCATCCTTCTCGGCGTCGCCGAGCACCGAGTCGAGGTGGAGCGGCGTTCCGTCGAGCACCCGCAGCTCGCAGGCGCCGCATACGCCTTCGCGGCAGGAGCCCGCGATGGGCGCCCCGGCGGCCTCCAGCACGTCGAGGATGCTGCGGTTGGCCGGAACGCGGAACGAGCCGACGCCCGCGAGCTCGACCTGCACCGGGCTCGGGCGCAGGCCGGCCCGCCGGTCGACGGGCACGAACCGCTCGAGATGGAGTCGTCCAGCCGGCACGACCGCGGCGAGCGCGTCGAGAAGACCGGCCGGGCCGCAGGCGTAGACCTGGGCGGTGCTGTGCGCCGCGAGGTCCGCCACAGGGAGCCGCTCGGTGTGCTCGTCCCGCGCGTAGATCGTGACTCTGCCCGGGTAGCGCGCCGCGAGCGACTCTGCGAAGGCCATCCTCGAGCGGGTCCGGCCGATGTAGAGCAGCTCCCAGTTCCGCGACGCGGGAAGTGAGGCGATCATCGCCATGATCGGCGTGATGCCGATGCCGCCGGCGACGAACAGGTAGTCCGGGGCTGCGTCAAGGGGGAAGTTGTTGCGCGGCGGATCGATTTCCAGCATCTGGCCGGCGACGAGCCAGTCGTGGATGAACCGGCTTCCGCCTGCGGAGTCGGGCGAGCGGGCGACGGCGATGTCGTAGGAGTGTCGCTCCGCCGGGTCGCCGCAGAGCGAGTAGCGCCGTTCCAGGCCGTTCGGGAGGTGGACGGTGATGTGCGCTCCGGGCGTCCACGGCGGCAGCGGATCGTCGGTCAGTGGCACGAGGCGGACGCCGCGCACATCCTCCGCCCGCTGGCGCAGCGCGGCCACCCGGACGGGTATTCGCTCGCGTACCGCGCTCTGGCGCGTCTTCGCCGCGCTCCGGCGCCGCTGGGCTGCGGCCGAGCCCACGAACTGCCTCACGATGACCGCCATCGCCGTCGCCACGATGACGGCGGTGGACAGCGAGATGTACCACCCGGTGCCGGTATCGGTTCCGGCCGTTGCGGCGTGGAAGGCGACGAGCACGACGATGGCGTAGCTCGCGAAGTGGAGGCCCTTCCATAGGCGGCGGGGGAGGAGGCGCATGGCGAGCGAGGAGAGCCCGACGGCGGCCATGAGGTAGAGCGCCACGATGCCCAGGGAGAGCGGCAGCGGCGCATAGTGCGATGAGAGCGGCACCAGTGCGGCGGCGATCCCGAAGCCCTGGGAGCGCAGGTACGGGTCCAGCAGCAGCGAGCCCACATGGATGAAGGTCATGAGGAGGGCGATCCCGCTGAGGTGGGCGTGCAGGGTCCGCAGCCACGCGGGGTTGTCGGCGACCCGAAGGACGCGGGTGGACAGCAGGATGCCCCACAGGGTCGTCAGCGTCAGCAGCGTCCAGGCCACGATGGCGGCGGATCGGGATACGTACCACCAGAGATGCGGATCGGTCACCGGTAGGTGCTCCAGTTCGGTGAGGCGTGCATCGCGCCCTCCGCCGTGATGGCGAGCCCGGCGGCGCCCTGCGTCGGCAGCCAGGCGAGATAGTCGGCGAGCGGGCGCAGGAATCCGGACTTGGTGAGTGATTCGGCCCGCGCCCCGCTGGCGGCGATGACGGTGACGGTCTGGATGTCGGTGGGGATGCTCGCCGCAGTGCGCGGGTCGATGAGGTGGTGCGCGGAGCCGCCTCCTAGGGTGTTCCAGCGGAGTCGGCGCGTGCTGGAGGTCGCGACCCCGCCGGTGACGAGGCGGACGATATCGCAGTGCTCCGTCGGGTGGAACGGGTCCTCCACGCCGATGCGCCATGCGATGCCGTCGGGTGCCCTGCCGGCGGCCGCCACATCGCCGCCGAACTGGGCGAGGGCCCCTTCCGCTCCGCGGTCGAGGGCGTATCGGACGGCGAGGTCGGCGGCGAGTCCCTTCCCGATCCCGCCCGGGTCGAGGGTCGTGCCCCGGGGCAGCGCGACCGTGTCGTCGCCGATGCGCACCCCTGTCAGGTCGCCCGGTGCGCGGGCGGAAGCGGGCAGGAGGGTGCTCAGCGTCGGGTCGAGGCGCGACGAGCGGTAGCCCTCGACGAGCGTCGGGAGCAGTGTCGGATCGTAGTCGCCGCCGGTGCGCTGGTGGGCCTCGAGCATCTCGCGGATCAGCAGGGACGTGAGCGGGTCCACACGACGCGGCTCGCCCTCGGCGAGATTGAGAGCGGTGATGTCGCTGTCGGCGCGGAACCGGCTCCAGAGCGCATCGAGCCGTCGGGCGAGCGCGAGTGCGCCGTTCGCGACATCGTCGTCGGCATCCACCACGGTCATGACGAACCGGTTGCCCATCGCCATCGTCTCCGCGCTCACCGCCGTGCCGCGGGCGCCGGTCGGTGCAGCGACGCCGCTCGTCGCCATCTCAGCCTCCTGATCCGGAGGTGGTCGCCTGGACGGGTGCCGGAGGGGCTGGGACTGGTGCTGGAGGGGCCGGGACAGGCGCCGGGTGCGACGACGGGGCAGGGGCGGGTGCCGTGGTCTTCGCCGGCTGCGGGGCGGGTTTCTTCGTCGTCGGAGACGCGCTCGCCGCGGGTCGTGGTGCCGGTTTCGGAGCCGACGCCGCGGATGGCGCCGCCGCGGGTGCGGGGTTCGCGGCGGCGGAGGGCGCTCGGCTCGCCGAGACCGGAGGCGTCGGGAGGGTCGAGGCCGTCGGCGATGGATTGGCCGGGGTCGGCGCTGCAGCGGAGGCCGGTGCGGTCGAGGCCGGTGCGGTCGAGGCCGGGCTTTGCGGCGCAGCCGGTGCTGCTAGGCCTGCCGAGGCCGCGGCCGTCCCCTGGGGCAGGAGGAGGAATCCGCCCAGAATGCCGCCGAAGGCCGCGAGCGACGCGGTGTTCACGATCGCGCGCGCGACCCGCCCCGGGTCCCGCCGATCAGTCATCGGCCTGGCCGCCGGTGCTGCCCGAATCACCGGCGGGCTCGGAGGCTCCGTCACTTGACGTCTCGTTCTCAGTCTCGTCGCCGCCGCTCACCGCGGACTGGCCGGATCCGCTCGTCGTCGCGTGAACCGGTGCCGGCGAGACCGGCGATGCCGTGGGGGATGCCGTCGGTGAGGCTGAGTGTGTTGACCTCTCGGATGGCTCTGTGACCGCCGGCGCGGGGGACACCTCCGGTGACGCTGAGTGTGCGGGCCTCTCGGATGGCTCCGTGACCGCCGGCGCGACGGAAGCCGGCGAGGCGTCGGACGGGGTCGGATGCGGCGTGGCCGACGGGGAGGGCGCGGCGACTGAGCCGTCGAACGGCGAGCGCACGTCCAGGACCGCCACGTTGGAGGAGGTATCGCCGGTGCCGCCGAGGACGCCGAGCGTGTTCGCGTTGGCGGCCGTGGCGATAGCGGCCGCACCGACGACGCCGAGCACGGACAGTGTGGTGATCGCTGCCTTCTTCATGTCCTCCACGCTAGGCAGGCGATGGTGAAGACCGTTCCCCCGAAGATCCAAGATTCGGCAAATTTCTGCGCCGGTTCCACGCCCGCCGCCCGGCGCATCGACGACTCCCGCGAGAATGGCGGTGTGCGAGTGCTCCTGATCGAGGACGATGACTCGATCGCGGCCGGCATCCTCGACGCCTTGACCCGCGCCGGGTTCGACGGCGTCCGCGTGGACACGGCCGCGGATGGGCTCGCGGCCGTCGCCGCGGGTGCGGCGGACATGGTGCTCCTCGACCTCGGCCTGCCCGACCTCGACGGAGTGGAGGTCTGCCGCCGCATCCGTGCCGTCTCGTCGGTACCGGTGATCGTGGTGAGTGCCCGGAGCGAGGAGTTCCACCGGGTGCTCGCGCTCGAGGTCGGTGCGGACGACTACCTCGTCAAGCCCTTCGGGTTCCGGGAGCTCACCGCCCGCATCCGTGCCCTCGCGCGGCGCATGGCGCAGCCGGACACCGCCGGCTCCGCCGTGCGCACCTTCGGTCCGCTCGTGCTCGACGTGCGCGCGCACCGGGTGACCATGGCGGGGGAGCCCGTGCACTTGACCGTGAAGGAGTTCGAGCTGCTCGACTACCTCACGGCCGAGCCGGGCGCCGCGCTGCGCCGCGGCGACATCCTGCGCGACGTGTGGGGCATGAACTGGTATGGCACGACCAAGACCCTGGATGCGCATGTCGCGGCCATCCGCAAAAAACTCGGCGATCCGGCGTGGATCGAGGCGGTCCGCGGCGTCGGGTTCCGGTTCGATCTGCCGGAGGCGGTGCACTCCGGCGAGGAGCCGACATGAGGCGCCGCCTGATGCTCGCCATGATGGGTTTCACCGTTGTGGTGCTCCTCGTCCAGAACATTCCCTTCGCGTTCTACCTCACCGGCGTGGAGCGCGAGCGGGTGGTGACCACCCTCGAAAGGGATGCCTTCGTGCTCGCGGGCCGGCTCGAGGACGCGCTGAGCAAAGGCACTGCTGCCGGCGACAAGACCGCCGTCGCGACCGTCGCGGCATACAGCGCGGCGAGCGGTGCGCGGGTCGTGGTCGTCGACGAGGAGGGTGTCGCGGTCTCGACGAGCGATGCCGACCAGTCGCGCGTGGGCGCCTCGTACCTGTCCCGACCTGAAATCGCCGCCGCGCTGCAGGGCAGGATCGTCAGCGGAGAGCGCCATTCCAACACCCTCGGCATCACCATGCTGTACGTCGCCGTCCCGGTGCTGAGCGGCAGCACGACCGAGGGCGCCGTGCGGTTGAGCTATCCCTCCCAGGAGTTCGCGGATGCCGCGGCGCGGCAGGTGTGGGGTCTGATCGCGGTCGCGGGGGTGACCGTGCTGCTGGCGGGTGTCGTCGCAGCGGTCTTCGCGAGCGGCATCAGTCGGCGGCTGCGGCTTCTACAGGCCGCGACGGAGCAGCTCGCCGCCGGCGAGCTCGCCACCCGCGCCGAGGAGCGGGCAGGCGTGCCCGAGGTGCGTTCACTGGCCCGCACGTTCAACTCGATGGCGGAACGGCTCGCTGCGCTCATCGACCTGCAGCGCGCCTTCGCCTCGGACGTATCCCATCAGCTGCGCACGCCGCTGACGGCGCTGCGGCTGAGGCTGGACGCGGCCCGCGACCTCGTCGACACGGATCCGGTCGGCGCGACCGAGCGGCTCGCCGCCGCCGACGCCGAGCTGGACCGCCTGGGGACGGTCATCGACGGCCTGCTGGCGCTGAGCCGCGCCGAGGCTGAGCCGGCCGGGGTGCACGACGTCGCGCGCATCGCACAGGAGCGGGTGGAGCAGTGGCTGCCGCTCGCCCAGGAGGCCGACGTCGCGGTGCGGTACCAGGGGCCGGATTCCGCACCCGCCGTCGCCGTCGAGACGGCGGTCGAGCAGATCATCGACAACTACATCGACAATGCGCTGGGTGTGAGCCCGCCGGGATCGACGGTCACGGTGCTGGTGGAGGCATCCGACCGGGTCGTCGTCCATGTGCTCGACGAGGGTCCGGGGCTCGGCGAGGCGGAGCGCGGGCGCGCGTTCGAGCGCTTCTGGCGCGGTTCGCCGTCGGGTGGTGGGAGCGGGCTGGGCTTGGCGATCGTCGCGCAGCTCGCCGCCGCGAGCGGCGGCACGGCGCGCCTCGAGCCGCGCGAGGGGGGCGGGCTCGACGCATCCGCTGCGTTCCTCGCCGCGCCGGAGCGGTCCGGGTCGGGCTGATCTCCGGGGCGACCGTGCTGCCCGCCGCTGTCGCGTCTGATGACGGGAAGAGAACGAGCGTGCCCCCGACATGGCCGGCGGCTCTCAATGCACTCCGAGCGAGTCCCAGTCAGTGGATGGTGTTTCTTGACTCGTTCAGGAAAGGCTGCCACACTGGCGCCGTGACGATGGACATCGACCCGGCTGCCGACGCCGCGGAGCGCCTCAGGCGCGTGGGGCTGCGCGTCACCCGGCCTCGCGTCGCCGTGCTCAACGCCGTGCAGACGCACCCCCACGCCGACACCGACACGCTCATCGCCGCCGCCCGGGCCGAGGTGCCGGAGGTGTCGCATCAGGCCGTGTACGACTCGCTCAACGCCCTCACCGAGGCGCGGCTGCTGCGGCGCATCCAGCCGCGCGGCTCCGTCGCCCGCTACGAGTCGCGCATCGACGACAACCACCACCACGTCGTGTGCCGCTCCTGCGGGGCCATCGCCGACGTCGACTGCGCGGTCGGCGAGGCGCCCTGCCTCACGGCATCCGACGACCACGGATTCGTCATCGAGACGGTCGAGGTCATCTACTGGGGCGTCTGCCCCGACTGCGCGCGAGCCTCCTGAACCCCCGAACGACGAAGCGAAATGGAAGGAAATCATGTCTGACGACGAGGCGACCTGCCCGGTTCCCCACGGGATGCCGAGCCCGACCCAGGGCTCGGCCAACCAGCGCTGGTGGCCGAACCGGCTCAACCTGAAGATCCTCGCCAAGAACCCGGCCGTCGCGAATCCGATCGGCGAGGGATTCGACTACGCGAAGGCCTTCGCGGCCCTCGACCTCGCCGCGGTCAAAGCGGACATCGCCGAGGTGCTCACCACCTCGCAGGACTGGTGGCCCGCCGACTTCGACAACTACGGCCCGCTCATCATCCGTATGGCCTGGCACAGCGCCGGCACCTACCGCGTCCACGACGGCCGCGGCGGCGGCGGCACCGGCCAGCAGCGCTTCGCCCCGCTCAACAGCTGGCCCGACAATGTCTCGCTCGACAAGGCACGCCGCCTGCTCTGGCCGGTGAAGAAGAAGTACGGCCGGTCGCTCTCGTGGGGCGACCTCATGATCCTCGCCGGCAACGTCGCGCTCGAGACCATGGGATTCACGACCTTCGGCTTCGCCGGCGGTCGCCCCGACGTGTGGGAACCTGACGACGACGTGTACTGGGGACCGGAGACCACCTGGCTCGGCGACGAGCGGTACGCCGGCGAGCACGAGCTCCAGGGGCCGCTCGCGGCGGTGCAGATGGGCCTCATCTACGTCAACCCTGAGGGCCCGGCGGCAAACGGCGACCCGCTCTCGAGCGCGAAGGACATCCGCGAGACGTTCACGCGCATGGCAATGGACGACGAGGAGACCGTGGCGCTCATCGCGGGCGGCCACACCTTCGGCAAGACGCACGGCGCCGGCCCTGCCGAGAGCGTCGGCCCAGCCCCCGAGGACGCCCCGATGGAGCAGCAGGGCCTCGGCTGGAAGAGCACATTCGGCACCGGCGTCGGTGAGGACGCCATCACCTCGGGCCTCGAGGTGACGTGGACGTACCACCCGACCCGCTGGGACAACGAGTTCTTGCACATCCTCTTCGCCTACGAGTGGGAGCTCTTCCAGAGCCCGGCCGGCGCCAAGCAGTGGCGGCCGAAGGACGGCGCGGGCGCCGACATGGTGCCCGAGGCGTTCGGCGTCGGCAGGCGCGAGCCGCGCATGCTCACCTCCGACCTCGCACTGCGCTACGACCCGATCTACGAGCCGATCGCGCGCCGGTTCAAAGACGACCAGGATGCCTTCGCCGATGCGTTCGCCCGCGCCTGGTTCAAGCTGACCCACCGCGACATGGGCCCGAAGTCGCGCTACGTCGGTGCGGAGGTCCCCGCCGAGGACCTCATCTGGCAGGATCCGCTGCCCGCCTCCGCGGGACCGCTCTCGGCGGGCGCCATCGCAACGCTCAAGGCGGCGGTGGCGGAATCCGGTCTCACGGTCGCGCAGCTCGTCTCGACGGCGTGGGCGTCGGCGGCGAGCTTCCGCGGCAGCGACAAGCGCGGTGGCGCCAACGGGGCGCGCATCCGCCTCGCCCCGCAGAAGGACTGGGCGGTCAACAACCCGGCCCAGCTCGCGGAGGTGCTCGAGAAGCTCGAGGAGATCAAGGCGACGGCCGGCGTGGCCGTCTCGCTCGCCGACCTCATCGTGCTGGCCGGCAACGTCGGGGTCGAGCAGGCCGCGGCGGCGGCGGGGCACCCCGTAGCGGTGCCGTTCAGCTCGGGCCGCGTCGACGCCTCGCAGGCTCAGACCGACGTCGAGTCCTTCGGCTACCTCGAACCGGTCGCCGACGGATTCCGCAACTACTACGGTCCTGGTGCGGTGCTGCCCGCCGAGCACCTTCTCATCGACCGCGCCAACCTGCTCACGCTGAGCGCGCCGGAGATGACGGTCCTCGTCGGCGGCCTGCGCGTGCTCGGTGCGAACTACGACGGCTCCGGCTACGGGGTCCTCACCGGCCGGCCGGGCGTGCTCACGAACGACTTCTTCGTGAACCTGCTCGACCTCGCGACGACGTGGACCCCGCTCGACCCCGGCTCGCACGCCTTCGCCGGCATCGGCCCGAAGGGCGAGCAGTGGGCGGGCACCCGCGCCGACCTCGTGTTCGGCTCGAACGCCGAGCTGCGCGCAGTGGCCGAGGTGTACGCCTCCGACGACGCGGCCGAGAAGTTCGTGGGCGACTTCGTCGCCGCGTGGGCGAAGGTCGCCGATCTCGACCGTTTCGATCTCAGGAAATAGCCGGAACGTGGGAGACTGACGCCATGAACTTCGGAGCAATCGCCTGGGGCGGCATCATCCTGCTGGGCGTCGTCGACGGTGGCCTCGTCGTCGCTGCGCTCATCGCCATGTCGAAGAACTACCGCCAGGATCACTGAGACCCCGTCGGCGACGCATCGTGCGTAAGGGGCGCGGTCGGAGCAATCCGGCCGCGCCCATAGGCTTTATGCCGTGTCCAAGGTTCTCAGCACGCTTCCCGTCGGCGAACGAGTAGGCATCGCGTTCTCGGGCGGTCTCGACACCTCGACCGCGGTCGCCTGGATGCGCGAGCACGGCGCAATCCCGTGCACGTACACCGCCGACATCGGCCAGTACGACGAGCCCGACATCGACGCGGTGCCCGGCCGTGCCGGCCAGTACGGCGCCGAGTTCGCGCGCCTCGTCGACGCCAAGCTGCCTCTTGTCGAGGAGGGCTTCGCCGCCCTGCAGTGCGGTGCGTTCCACATCCGCTCCGGCGGCAAGACGTACTTCAACACCACGCCCCTCGGCCGTGCGGTGACGGGCACCCTGCTGGTGCGCGCCATGAGGGAGGACGGCGTCGACATCTGGGGCGACGGCTCGACCTACAAGGGCAACGACATCGAGCGGTTCTACCGCTACGGCCTCATGGCCAACCCGCGGCTGCGCATCTACAAGCCCTGGCTCGACAGCGACTTCGTCGGCGAGCTCGGCGGCCGCCACGAGATGAGCGAATGGCTCATCGCGCGCGGCTTCCCCTACCGCGACCCGGCCGAGAAGGCGTACTCGACCGACGCCAACATCTGGGGCGCCACGCACGAGGCCAAGTCCCTCGAGCAGCTCGACACCGGTCTCGAGATCGTCGACCCCATCATGGGCGTCGCCTCGTGGCGGGAGGACGTCGAGATCGCTTCCGAGGTCGTCTCGGTGCGCTTCGAAGCGGGTCGTCCGGTCGCCGTCAACGGCGTCGAGTTCGACGACCCGGTGGCGCTCGTCTACGAGGCGAACGCCGTCGGTGGCCGGCACGGCCTCGGGGCATCCGATCAGATCGAGAACCGCATCATCGAGGCGAAGTCGCGCGGCATCTACGAGGCGCCGGGCATGGCGCTGCTGCACGTGGCGTACGAGCGGCTCATCAACGCCATCCACAACGAGGACACCGTCGCCGCCTACCACAACGAGGGCCGCCGCCTCGGGCGCCTGCTCTACGAGGGGCGCTGGTTCGACCCGCAGTCGCTCATGCTGCGCGAGTCCATCCAGCGCTGGGTCGCTTCGGCCGTCACCGGCGAGGTGACGCTGCGGCTGCGCCGCGGCGACGACTACACCATCCTCGACACGACGGGGCCGGCGCTGTCGTACCACCCCGAGAAGCTCTCCATGGAGCGGGTCGGGGATGCCGCCTTCGGCCCCGATGACCGCATCGGCCAGCTCACCATGCGCAACCTCGACATCGCGGACTCGCGCGCGCGCCTCGAGCAGTACGTTGCCGCCGGCATCGTCGGCGGGGCCACCGCCGATCTCGTCGGGGCGCTGGAGCCGGGCTCCGCCGAGGAGATCATCGCTCCCGCGCTCGACGCCGCGGAATCCGGCGTGCTCGATACGCCCGAGGCCGACGCTCTCGCCGAGGGCGCCGCCTTCGATTCCGGCACCGACTGAATCTGTTGTCGCGCCCTTCCTTGTCGGGCGCGAGTCGTCACCCGGCGCGGCGGACAGGCCACCGCGCCGCTGCGGCTGGGTGGGAGCGTCCGTGGTGTCGTCGTCTAGTGCCTGTTCGCCCGCTTCTTCGGCGGCAGGAACGACCTGCCGGTGACCGTTCTCGGGGTGATCTGCACGTAGTTGAGCTTCTCGCCCGGCGCCCAGGTGGGAAGCTCGAGCACGCCCGAGGCGACGATGTCGCTGTCGGCGGCGAGCCGTACGGCTTCCCCGTGCACGATGACGCTCCAGAAACTGCCGGGATCGCCGAGGGTGGCGTGCTCGTGGCCGTCGATCTCGAAGGCGACCGCGTGGTTGGCGCTCAGTGCCATGAGCTTGGTTCCGGGCGCGCTGGCGAGCATGATGGTGCGCTCGTGGGCGAGGTAGTTGACGGGGAAGATCTCTACCCCGTCGCCGTAGCTCAGTGCGAGGCGGCCGAGATGCTGCGTGGCGAGCACCTGCCAGCACTCGTCGAGGGTCAATTCGCTGACCTCGCGCTCGTCGACGCTCATGCCACCTCCGTCGTCGGGTGTGCTGGATCGCCGCGCCGCG